>JBFFTZ010000112.1:0-7923 GCA_041571575.1 Gammaproteobacteria bacterium
AGACTGTGCTCGTCCCGGGAGCGCTTGCCCAGGTAATCCGCAGCACCGAGCAGCAGGCCGAAGCCTATGGTGGTCGCCGCAATCACACTCGGATCACGCAAGGCAGTGGAGACCACATCACTCATGGCAAGGCCAGCCAGCCCAACCGGAATCGTACCCAGCAACACCCCCCAGGCCAGGCGGGAATGCTCGTCCAGTCGCCGGGTAAGCAGGGAACCGAGCCAGGAGCGGGCAAGCTTCTGCACGTCCTGCCTGAAATACAGCAAGACCGCCGTCAGGGTTCCCACGTGTACCGCAACATCGAAGGCCAGTCCCTGGTCCGGCCAACCCAGGAACCTGGGAACCAGTATCAGGTGGCCGGAACTGGAGATAGGCAGGAACTCAGTCAGCCCCTGGAGCAACGCCAGCCAAACGGCGTGTAAGGTATCCATGCGCGTTCGATACTCCCCTGGTCGCGGCGTTTGGCCACAGATTACCCTAAATGGTTCTCAATGACGCGACGCGACCGTTTGCCGGTTTCGCATCTGTCAATTCCGTCTTTTACAGCGTATGGGTCAGGTCACGCATGCCAAATCCCGACAGACAGCGATCCATTCCCCGGGACAGCCCGATAACCTTGAATCGCTCCCCCATCTCACCAGGCAACGTCAGCTTTCTCACCTGGCCTGCCAGGTCAAGGCTCTGTTGAGTCGTGCCGACCGGAGGCTGTTCGAGAAGCCGCTGCAAGCCCGCCGCCATCAGGAAATGCGCCTGGGTCGAAAAACCCATGATCTCCAGGTCATTATTCACTGCGGCCTCCGCCGCCCGGGTGAAATCCACCCAGGCAGTGATGTCCTGTATTCCTGTAAATCGCAAAGGGTCCGGGTGGGCCCGATGGCGATAATGACAAAGCAGGGTTCCGTCGTTGCGTTCCGGGTGGTAGTACTGGGACCGGGGCAGACCATAATCGATCAGCAATATCACGCCCCGCCTTAAGGAGTCGGCCAGTGCTCCCACCCAGGGTCCCAGTTGGCGGCACAGTTCGGACTCAAACCCCGGGTCCGGCTTTTCCGGAAGGTCCGCGCAAACAGCTTCCCAGTCAGCGATCAGCCCATCGCCTGCCGGCCTGTCCTGCCAGGCGAAGCCCCCGTCACTGACAACCACGCCCTGAACCAGCAGCCCTTCAGGGGCCAGGCGGATACGCTCCACCGGCAAGGCGTCCATCACCTCATTGGCAACAATCACCCCGTCGAACTGTTCCGGCAAGGCATCCAGCCAGCGGACCCGACGGGCCAACTCCGGCGCCGCTTCGGCCAGGAACTGTTGCTGGCGCCGCCGCAGGTCCGCGCTGACCTCCAGGATCAGGTACTCACCGGGAAGACAATCCTGCCGGGCCATTTGCCTGAGAATATCCGCCGCCATGGCACCGGAACCGGCTCCCAATTCCAACACATCGCCGCCGCCGATTTGCTCCAGGGCCTCACAGACCTGGCCGGCAAGACAGCACGAAAACAGGGAAGAAATTTCCGGGGCGGTAACGAAGTCGCCCTCTTTGCCCAGCTTTGCGGCCCCGGCGCTGTAATACCCCAGGCCCGGCGCATACAGGGCCAGTTCCATGAACCGGGCGAAACTGATCCACCCGCCTGACTGCTCAATGACTTGGCGAATATGGGCTTCGAGTTTTTGACTGTGAGCCAGGGCGTCGCCATCCGGCGGCGGCAAATCCGGACTCGAGTTTTGCTGGCTTGATATGTCGCGCACGGTCTTGGGCCTGAATCGACGGGTAACTGGCTGGGTACTCTACTGCCTGCACGCGGCTTATTCCAGAATCGCGATTCCCGGACAGCCATGCTGCTATCCTGTTGACAGGGGCGAACCGTCACGCTGTTCGGACCGCTCCGTTCCAGTATCAATCGCCATGTCCAGGACGGGCCAATGACTAGTCAAGCACTACAGAACAAAACCATATTTATCACCGGCGGGGCCAAGAGGATAGGCGCCGCCATGGCACGCAGCTTTCACGCCAACGGCGCGCAACTGGTCCTGCACTATCGCAATTCGGCAGCACAGGCACAGGCCCTGGCCGATGAATTTCTCGCGGATCGACCTGAGTCGGTGGTTCTGCTACAGGCCGATCTGTTGGATACGAAAGACCTTGGGCGGGTCGCCAGGGAGGCCGAACAGGCTTTCGGCGGACTGGATGTGCTGATTAACAACGCCAGCAGTTTCTACCCCACGCCACTGGGCACCGTTACTGAAGAGCAATGGGACGACTTGCTGGGAAGCAATCTCAAGGCGCCGTTTTTTCTTGCCCAGGCCCTGGCCCCGGCGCTGAAAAAAAATCGGGGAATGATCCTGAACATGGCCGATATCCATGGCCGGCGCCCCCTGGCTCAACATACTGTTTACTGCATCGCCAAGGCCGGACTGTCCATGCTTACCCTGAGCCTGGCCAGGGAACTGGGGCCCGAGGTTAGGGTCAATGCCATCGCGCCCGGTGCCATACTGTGGCCGGAAGCCCAGGTGGACTCCGAAGAGCGCGAGCAGATCATCAGGCAAATCCCCCTGGCCCGCAGTGGAACACCCGAGGACATCGCTCAAACCGCGCTGTTCTACATTTCTGCTGCCCCGTATGTCACCGGCCAGGTCCTGGCAGTGGACGGCGGGCGCAGCCTGGGCTGGTAAAAGTCGCCCATAAAAAAGGGGCGCCGAGGCGCCCCTTTCCATCGTTAGCCCGGGAGCTACTGATAGCTCTGCGCTACATCCTTGTAGCTCATACCCCGGGTCAGTTCCTGCAATTGGCGCTGCTTGCTCAAGAGGGCAGGAGTATCCCCGGCAGCAACCGGACAGGCACCGGTCTCTACCCAGGCCAGGGCAGCAGCCAACGAATCTTCCATAGGATCGCCAAAAGCATAATCCGGATTGTCGCCAGCCTCACAGGTGGGCGCGAACCCGTCGAAGTAATCGCTGGTGCCTGCGCCGTTGACGACCTTGAAGGTCACCGGCCGCAGAACCTGGTCGCAGAATGTAAACCCGTAAGACCCTACCGGCTTGCCATAGCTGGTCGATCCAACCGAGGCTGTCTCCACCCACGGGATCATGCCATTGAGAACCATTTCGCTAGCCGAGGCGGAACCACCGGTGGTGATGAACACGACCCTGTCCAGGACTGCCAGGCTCTCGGTTATCGTACTGAAGTAGGTCGAGAAATTGTTGCCTGAATTCTGGCTGTTGAATACCTCCTGGAAGTACAGGTTCCCTGGCACCACTCTGCCCAACATCAGGTTGCCAAGGTATTCCGCTACCGACACCAGACCACCACTGTTGTAGCGCACGTCCACCACCAGGTTGGTCACACCCTGTGCATTGAATGCAACGAAGGCCTCCCTCAACTCCTCAAACGAAGGGTTGGCGAAGGATCGGAAATTCAGATAGCCGGTGATCCTGCCATTGAGGTTAAACACGTCGTACAGGGCCACCGTTGAGAACTGGATGTACTCCTTGGTCATGGTGGCCGAACCGGTCACCCCCTGGGGATCCACGTAGTCCAACTGCACTACGACCCCGGGGTCCCTGGGACCAAAGGCATCGGAGATCGCCGACACCTCGTCGGTTCCGGCGGCAATCGCGGCGGCAATAATGTCGTCAGTGGACACACCATCGATGGCGGTAATACGCAGGCCTCTTCTCAGACCTGCCAAGGAGGCGGGAGTCTGCAATTCCCCAGGGAATTCACCGAACACCTGCATCAGGCGCACATCGTTACCCGGCAGCAACTGAAAACTGAATCCCATTCCGGCGTAGGTGGCAGATTGAAATTCGTCTTCTTCCTGCTGGGACCATACGTAGCTGAAGCGATCTGTAGGAATAACGTCGGCAACCAGGTCATCAAGGAACACATGGATATCGTCAAAGGCTAACGGATCAGAATCCCTGAGTTGATCATCAAATAAATACCAGACCTCCATGGTCGCCTTGATGGTCGCGTTTTGTCCGCCAACAGAGCACTCCCCCGAACCTACAGCGTTGCCTGAACTGCCACCACCGCATCCTGCGAGTGCCAACAGACCAACCGTACAAATCAAGCCGACTATGCGTTTCATGAGCTTCCAACTCCATGCATCTTTAAAAAAAAGCTATTTTAACCGATTTCGAGTTTCACCATGGCATGGAAACCGTTTCCATTGCCGGCATGTCGTCACGTTTTTCCAACCACAAATCCTGAAAGGTTTTCCCCAAGATTGGGTGCTTTCTCATGGGAGAAAGCTCCGCCAACGGGCCCAAAACAAATCCATACTCCAGAATCTCGGGGCGCGGCAGGGGGGGCGTGTCATGAATCTCGTCGCCATACAGCAGCAGGTCCAGGTCCATGGTCCGGGGACCAAAGCGCGTGTCATTACGGCTCCGGCCACACAGAACCTCGATTTCCCCCAGGGCCGCCATCAAGTCGTCCAGTGCCATATCGGTGCGCCAACTAACTACCATATTCAGAAAGGCATCCCCGTCGAAACCCACCGCTTCGGTCCGCAGCACCTTGGACCGACGCACCGATCCGAAGCGGGTATCCATCTCCCTGATGGCCCTGACAAAGTTCATCTCGGGGTCGACATTGCTACCGACCCCAACAAAGACTTCAGGCATCTTCGCTCTCCCGGGTTCGTTCGATCAGGATCCCAACTTCCCTGGAGCCGCGAATCGCACCGGGCTTACTCAGCCTCACCCTTACCCAGGGCACACCAAATTCATCCGTAACAATTCCGGCTATCCGCTCGGCCATAGTTTCCACAAGCTGAAAACTGGACTGCTCGACAAATTCAATGATCCGCTTGGCGACACTCTTGTAATCCAGGGTGTCCTCAATAGAATCCGACGCGGCAGCCTTTCGTATATCCGTGGCCATTTCCAGGTCAATAGCGACCGTCTGCTTGATCGCGCGCTCCCAGTCCCAGATACCTATCACGGTCTGGACCCTCAGGTCGCTGAGAAAAATAATGTCTCGTGCTTGCTGCGTTGCAGGCATAAGGCGTTGTCTCCTTTAGTTATTAGCCGTCAGTGGTGGCAACTCGGTCAATGGCCAGCGGGCCCTGGCCTGCATTGGACAGTCGTCCGCCTGGCCGGCTGCAAGACGCAAGTGTCCTGCAAAGGCGATCATTGCGCCATTGTCGGTGCAAAACTCCAGTCGCGGGTAATAAGCCTGGCCACCCATCGCGGTAACTTTCTTTTTGAGCTGTTCACGCAGCGCCCGATTGGCGCCCACGCCACCGGCCACCACCACCCGGTTCAACCCGGTCTGCTCCAGGGCTTTAACGGTCTTGCCAACCAGGGTATCTACCACCGCATCCTGGAAGCCCCTTGCCACGTTGGCGCGGGTTTTCTCCGTCATCTCCAGATCCCGCGTGGCGATCACCACGGCTGTCTTGAGACCACTGAAACTGAACTCCAGTCCGGGTTTGTTCAGCATGGGACGAGGAAAAACGAAGACACCGGGTCGACCGCTTTCCGCCAGCTTCGCCAGGGCAGGCCCACCGGGATAGGGCAATCCCAACAGTTTTGCGGTCTTGTCAAAGGCCTCTCCCGCCGCATCATCAAGGGTCTCCCCCAGGGTGCGGTACTGGCCAACCCCCCTCACTTCCACCAGCATGCTGTGGCCACCGGAGACCAGCAGGGCCACAAATGGCATTTGCGGCGCCGGATCTTCCAGCATGGAGGCCAGCAGGTGCCCCTCCATATGGTGCACACCCAGCGCGGGCACGCCCCAGGAGCGGGCCAGGCCAGTGGCCACGCTGCAACCCACCATCAGCGCGCCAATCAGCCCGGGCCCGGAGGTATAGGCAATGCCGTCCATGTCTCCACGGGTGCTTCCCGAACTCTCCATCACTCTCTTGATAAGGGGGACGAGCTTCCTGACATGGTCACGGGAGGCCAATTCCGGCACGACGCCGCCGAAATCCGCATGCAAGCGGACCTGGCTGTACAATTCATGGGCCATAAGGCCTTTTTCGCTGTCGTACACCGCCACGCCGGTCTCGTCACAAGACGTTTCTATTCCCAGTATTCTCAAGAAATACCCTCCGAGGGTGTAAACCAGACCGGATCTGGCCAAAAACTTTGCAATTGTACAGTGCTGCCGGTAGTATACGCGCCCTTTCCTGTCCGGGGAGAGGACGCCGCGCCCGGACAAATTTATGAACCCGTTTTGTGAGGTGAGAAGGCTTATGCCTAGCGTTCGTGTTAAAGAAAATGAATATTTTGACGCTGCCCTGCGTCGCTTCAAACGCGCCTGTGAAAAGGCGGGAATTCTGACGGAATTGCGCCGTCGTGAGTTTTACGAGAAGCCGACCCAGGAACGCAAGCGCAAGAAAGCCGCCGCTGTGAAAAGGCATGCCAAGCGCGTGTCCCGTGACCAGTCCAAGCAAAAGCGCCTGTACTGATTCAGTCGTTTCTCGGTTCGATTCCAGGCGGCTGATCGAAAGATCAGCTGTTCTTCTATGACGTCATTGAAAGACCGCATTACAGAAGATATGAAAACAGCCATGCGCGCCGGCGATAAATCCCGCCTGGGCGCTATCCGTATGGTATTGGCTGCGATCAAACAAAAAGAAGTCGACGAGCGCATCAGCATGGATGACGAATCCGTATTGGTGGTCCTGGAAAAGATGCTGAAGCAGCGCCGCGAGTCACTAAGCCAGTTCACCGATGCCGGTCGTAAAGACCTGGCGCAAGTTGAGCAGGCAGAAATCGACGTCATCAGCGCCTATATGCCCGAACCTTTGGACGAGGCGGAGCTTGACGCCTTGATCGCCGAGGCAATCAGCGAAAGTGGCGCCGAATCCATGCGTGACATGGGCAAGGTCATGGCAATCGTGAAATCACGTGCCCAGGGCCGTGCCGACATGAGCGCAGTTAGCGCCCGGGTAAAGGCCAGCCTGGGAGTCTGAATCCCCGGGTCTGCGCTCCTGAGACCCAAATAATCTGGCTCCAGGCGGCCCATTTCGGGCTATAGTTTTCGGGAGGTTAACCCGAGAGTTTGATGGCCGGCCGAATTCCCCAGCATTTTATTGACGACTTGATCGCCAGGGCAGACATTGTCGAGGTGATCAGCAGCCGTATGCCCTTGAAAAAAGCGGGCAGAGAGTTCAAAGGACTGTGCCCCTTTCACGGCGAGAAAACGCCCTCTTTCACTGTCAGTCCCGGAAAGCAGTTTTTCCATTGTTTTGGTTGCGGTGCCCATGGCACCGCCCTCGGCTTCCTCATGGAATACGAGCACATGGAGTTCGTGGATGCCATTGAAGCCCTGGCTGGCAGCCTGGGTATAGAGGTTCCCCGGGAGGAAGGCGGCAAGGACGAAAGGAGTAACGCTGACCTGTACGCGCTGCTGGAGCGGGCCGCGGACTTTTACTGGGAACAGATGAAAACCAGTGAGCGGGCCAAGGAATACCTGCAGCAACGGGGTCTGGACGGGCGAACTGCCCGGGACTTCAAAATCGGTTATGCACCCCAGGGCTGGGATACCCTGCTGAACCTGCTCGGCAAATCCAGCGCTGAACGGGATGGCCTTCTTGAGTCAGGCATGATTATCCGCAAGGACGACGGGCGTGAATACGACCGCTTCCGTGACCGGATCATGTTCCCCATCAGAGACTCCCGTGGCCGGGTCATCGCCTTCGGCGGACGGGTGCTGGACCAGGGTGAACCGAAATACCTGAATTCCCCGGAAACCCCTGTTTTCCACAAGGGGCAAGAACTGTATGGCCTGTATGAGGCACGCCAGGCGCTGAGAGATATCCCCAGGCTGCTGGTCGTCGAGGGCTATATGGACGTGGCCAGCCTTGCCCAGCAGGGCATTCGCTACGCCGTTGCCACCCTGGGAACTGCCACCACTCCTGACCATCTTCGCCGGCTGTTCCGGGTATGCAACGAAGTCGTGTTCTGCTTCGATGGCGA
>JBFFTZ010000113.1:0-7864 GCA_041571575.1 Gammaproteobacteria bacterium
GTAAAGGTAAGCAAAATTGGGCTGCTGGCCGAGTTCATCCTCATAGTCCGCCAGCAAGGCCGCAGCCTGGGCCGGCTGGCGGTTGTTCAACAGCAATTCGGCCTGTTGCAGGACTGCATTGCCGGCGTGCAACGTCACGGGGGCCAGCAGCACCAAGCCCAGCAGGAGACCGGTAACAATAGCGCCTGTGATTATCGAACCTGGTTTCACGAACTGTTTTCTGCCCTGGTCTCTTGCTATTCGTACCAGCCCGATACCGGGCCATGTTCTTGTTAATTCTGTGATCTATATCTCAAGTCCGGCCCCGGACCTGGTCAGCTCACGGGTTATACTGCACGAATGATTTGGAAAACACACGTTACTGTTGCCGCGGTCGTTAATCGCGATGATCGCTTCCTGATGGTTGAGGAGTATGCCTCGGGCAGACTTGTCATCAATCAACCCGCGGGACACCTTGAGGCAGGGGAATCCCTGGCAGAGGCCGTTGCAAGAGAAACCCTGGAAGAAACAGCATGGGGCTTCACTCCCGAGGCTCTGCTGGGAATCTATCAATGGCAGCAACCCGGTAGAAACCGCACATACCTGAGATTCGCATTTTGTGGCCAGGTCGATGGCCACAACCCCTCCCGGGAACTGGACGAGGGTATCGTTCGCACCCTGTGGCTGACTCGCGGTGAGCTGGAGGACCGGGCGGCACAATTGCGTGGACCCATGGTGATGCAGTGCGTGCATGACTACCAGATTGGCAGACGTTATCCGCTGGATGTGCTGGCCTACCTGGAGGAACATCCCGAGGCCCTGAGCCTCATGGCAGGAGCTGTCTAGATAACACCAGTGGCATAACCTGGGCCTGGCGTGTACCTGAGCCATACCTCAACTATAATCTGCCCCCCATGAACTCAACTTCCACAAAACGGGTCATCGTCGGCATGTCTGGCGGTGTGGACTCTTCAGTTGCTGCACTGCTGTTGCAGCAACAGGGCTATGACGTGCACGGCCTTTTCATGTCCAATTGGGAAGAAGACGAAGAAGGCTATTGCACCTCGGCAGAGGACTACCAGGATGCTCGGACCGTCTCCGAGCGCCTGGGCATTCCCCTGCACAAGGTCAGCTTTGCAAAGGAATACCGTGACCGGGTGTTTGAATACTTCCTGAAGGAATACAAGGCCGGGCGCACGCCAAATCCGGATGTGCTGTGCAATCGCGAGATCAAGTTCGGCGTATTCTTCGAATATGCAAGGCGACTGGGGGCAGAGCTGGTCGCTACCGGCCACTATGCGCGGGTCACCCATGAAGGCCTCGGTGCACACCTGTACAAGGGCGCCGACGATTCCAAGGACCAGAGTTATTTCCTGCACGCGGCTCCCGGATCAGCGCTGGCCCATACCCTGTTCCCCCTGGGCGAACTGCAAAAAACCACGGTTAGGGAAATAGCCAGGGATCATGGACTGGAGAACTTCGACCGCAAGGACAGCACCGGAATCTGCTTTATCGGGGAACGGCACTTCCAGCGTTTCCTGTCCCGTTACCTGCCGGCCAAGCCGGGGCCCATACAGACCCCGGAAGGCGTGACCATCGGCGAACACCAGGGCCTGATGTATTACACCCTTGGCCAGCGCAAGGGACTGGGCATTGGTGGGCGCCGCGACAGCTCCGAGGAGCCCTGGTTTGTAGCCGGCAAAAATCTGGAGACGAATGTACTGCTGGTGGTCCAGGGACACGATCACCCTCTGCTGCTCAGTCATGGTCTGATTGCCGACCAGGCTACCTGGGTGGCGGGCCAGGCGCCCGAATTGCCTATGAAACTGGCCGCCAAGACACGTTACCGGCAGGCCGACCAGCCCTGCACCCTGAGCCAGCAGGCAGACGGAACGCTAAAAGTGACCTTCGACACTCCCCAGCGGGCGGTGACTCCGGGCCAGTTCGTGGTGTTTTACCTGGGCGACGAGTGCCTGGGCGGCGCGGTAATTCACGAAGCACTGCCCGACTAGACATCCATTCAGGATGCCACCGGGAGGGTTTTCTCCCGCCGCAGCCCATCTTTTATCGACAATTAGCCTTGTCACCCTTGGGAAGGCCATGCTGCATCGCGTATAATTCCCGCTTTTAGGGTACACACCTCCGGGAGGGAAGATGACCGATTCATTCAACGCGCGCGGCACACTCAAGGTCGGCGACAAAAACTACGGGATTTACGGTCTGGGATCTGTAGGCGCTGACCGCCTTGCCCGACTTCCCTACTCTCTCAAAATTCTCCTGGAGAACCTGCTACGCCATGAAGATGGAGTGAATGTCACCAAGGCAGACGTAGACGCCCTGTTGAACTGGGACGCCAAGGCTGAGCCCAGCCAGGAAATCTCATTCACTCCTGCCCGTGTGATCTTGCAGGACTTCACGGGCGTACCCGCAGTGGTCGATCTGGCCGCCATGCGTGACGCAGTGGTAAAGCTGGGTGGCAAAGCAGATAGCATCAACCCGCTGTCACCGGCCGAATTGGTGATTGATCACTCGGTGCAGGTGGATCGCTATGGCACCGCCGAATCACTGGCTGAGAACAACGCCATTGAATTTGGCCGTAACAAGCAGCGCTATTCATTCCTGCGCTGGGGTCAGAATGCATTCCGCAACTTCCGTGTTGTTCCTCCCAACACCGGCATCGTGCACCAGGTGAACCTAGAATTCCTTGGCCGAGTGGTGTTTGGCACCGACGGCGATACCCCCATGGCCTATCCCGATACCCTGGTAGGCACAGACTCTCATACCACGATGATCAACGGCCTGGGCGTACTGGGCTGGGGTGTTGGCGGTATTGAGGCCGAGGCCGCCATGCTGGGCCAGCCTGTAACCATGCTGATTCCGCAGGTAATCGGATTCAAGCTCTCCGGATCCCTCAAAGAAGGCACGACCGCCACCGACCTGGTGCTGACCGTCACCGAAATGCTTCGCAAGAAGGGTGTGGTTGGCAAGTTTGTCGAGTTCTTTGGCGATGGCCTGGCCAACATGCCCCTGGCCGATAGGGCCACCCTGGGTAACATGGCCCCTGAATTCGGCAGCACCTGCGGCATTTTCCCCATCGACCAGCAAACCATTCGCTACCTGGAGCTTTCCGGTCGCGATGCGGACCAGATCGCCCTGGTCGAGGCCTATGCCAAGGCCCAGGGCATGTGGCGTGAAGATGGCCAGCCCGACGCCGATTATACCGATGTCCTGGAACTGGACATGGCTACCGTCGTACCCAGCCTGGCCGGCCCCAAGCGTCCCCAGGACCGTATTCCCCTGACCAACGCCAAGAGCACCTTCGAAGGCCACCTGGCGCCCATCGCCCAGGCCCGCGCCGAAGGCGGCAAAGCACAGGTCAGCCTGGATGACAAAAACTTCGAAATGGAAGACGGCGCCGTACTGATTGCTGCTATCACCAGCTGCACAAACACCTCCAACCCCGCGGTACTGGTCGCCGCAGGCCTGCTGGCCCGCAAGGCCGCAGCGTTGGGCTTGAGCGCCAAGCCCTGGGTGAAAACCAGCCTGGCTCCCGGTTCACGGGTTGTCACTAACTACCTGGACAAGGCAGACCTGACCAAGGACCTGGAAGCCATGGGCTTCTATAACGTTGGTTACGGCTGCACCACCTGCATCGGTAACTCCGGCCCCCTGCGTCCGGAAATTGCCAATGCCGTCAGCAATAACAAGCTGGTCGGCACCTCGGTGCTCTCTGGCAACCGCAACTTCGAAGGCCGCATTCACGCCCTGGTGCAGATGAACTTCCTGGCCTCCCCCCCGCTGGTCGTCGCCTACGCCCTGGCCGGCAACATGAATGTTGACCTGTACAAGGATCCTCTGGGCACCTCCAAAGAAGGCAAGCCCGTCTTCCTGAAGGACGTCTGGCCGAGCCAGGCAGAAGTGGCCGAAATTATCCACAACTCACTGGATCGCGCCATGTTCCAGCGCAGCTATGAGGATGTATTCGCCGGCGACGAGAACTGGAACGGACTACAGGTTCCGGCAGGTGAGATCTACGAATGGGATCCGGCTTCCACCTATGTGAAAAACCCGCCGTACTTCGACGGAATGACCCTGGAAATCGAGGCTGTTGAAGACATCCGCGGTGCACGGGTGCTGGCGCTGCTGGGCGACTCGGTCACCACTGACCACATCTCCCCGGCCGGCAACATCTCCAAGGACAGCCCGGCGGCCGAGTACCTGATGGCCCAGGGTGTTGAGCAAAAGGATTTCAACTCCTACGGATCACGTCGCGGTAATCACGAAGTAATGATGCGTGGCACATTTGCCAATATTCGTCTGCGCAACCAGCTGGCTCCGGGAACCGAAGGCGGCTGGACCGTGCATATCCCCAGTGGCAAGCAGATGACCATCTATGATGGCGCAATGCAGTACAAGGCAGAAGGCGTTCCCCTGGTGGTCCTGGCCGGCAAGGAATACGGCACCGGCTCCTCCCGTGACTGGGCTGCCAAGGGCACCAAGCTGCTTGGCGTACAGGCAGTAGTCGCCGAGAGCTTCGAGCGCATCCATCGCTCGAACCTGATCGGCATGGGCGTCTTGCCACTGCAATTCAAGGATGGCGAAAACGCCGGCACCCTGGGTCTGACCGGTAAGGAGCTGATCAGCATCGAAGGTCTGGACAATGCCAGGGCGAAGACGGTTACCGTGGTCGCCACAGCGGACGACGGCAAAGAAATCCGCTTCGAGACCCAGGTGCGTATCGACACACCCAAGGAGCGGGATTACTACCTCAATGGAGGCATCCTGCATTACGTGCTGCGCCAACTCGCCACGGGCGAAGCAGCCTAGGTCGAATCGGGGCGGCGGCCCATGCCGTCGCCCCGCTTTTTCCAGCCAGCAATCCAGTTTTTCAGCCATGATTATTAGCGGCGAGTTGCTTGACCTGATTCGGAACAGTCAACACATCACAGTCTTAACCGGTTCCGGCATTTCAGCCGAGAGCGGCATCCCGACATTTCGCGATGCCCTCACGGGCCTGTGGGCCAAGTATTCGCCTGAAGAGCTCGTCACCCCCGAGGCGTATTACAAGAATCCCTCTCTTGTATGGCGCTGGTACGCGTGGCGACGGGAATTGGTCGCCCGGGCACAACCCAACCCGGCACACCAGGTATTGGCCCGGATGCAAACCAGGGTCTCCGGATTCACCCTGCTCACCCAGAATGTTGACGGTCTTCATCAGCGAGCAGGTAGTACCGATGTGGTCGAGTATCACGGCAATATCATGCGCACCCGCTGCTCTCGACCGGGGTGCATGACCGATGTGGCGCCGACAGAGGGAGAACCTCCGGCCTGCCCCGAGTGCTCGGCGATGCTCAGGCCCGATGTCGTGTGGTTTGGGGAGTCCATTCCCAATCACGCTCAATTCTCGGCGGTCACCGCCAGCGAGGACTGTCAGCTATTCATCGCAATCGGCACCTCCGGACTGGTCTACCCGGCTGCCAGCCTGGCCCAGCTGGCCCAGTCAAACGGCGCCCGCTTCCTTGAAATCAATCTAGACAGCACGCCCCTGTCTTCCATCGCGGATTTCCGGCTCCAGGGGCCGGCCGGAGAAGTTTTACCGGAACTGGAACAAGCAGCCTGGCCCGATGTCGGATAATCTAGAGATCGCATCCCGGGCAGGGACGACACTTAGAAATATGGAGATCAACTCATGGACATGAGTTTTAGCGGAATTCGGCAGTGGTGGCAGAGCCGCCGCTTGAATGCCTCCCTTGGCGAAAGCAAGCAACCTGCCAGTTGGCGCAGAAAAACTGCGTATGTCGCACTGGCAGTGTTCCTGCTGGTCCAGCTGGGCCTGGGCTGGTACTGGTCCCGGGAGCCTGACCTGTTCTGGGTACAACGCAGTTCCGGCCCAACCCCGGTAGTCGGTTACGCCACCACCGACACCTTGATTCGTGCCGCAAGCACCCTGCTGGAAAAGCCCGGCGGTTATCTGAGCAACGACATCATGCCCCCCAGTATTTTCCTGGACAACATCCCTTCGTGGGAATTGGGCGTGCTGATCCAGGTGCGCGACCTGTCCAGGGTCTTGCGCAATGACTACAGCCGATCCCAATCCCAGTCCACTGAGGATCCCGGACTGTCAGAGGCGGAGCCATCGTTCAACTTCAACAATGACTCGTGGATATTGCCTGCCTCCGAATCCAAGTATCGGGAAGGTATCAAGCACCTGAATGATTACCTGGTGCGCTTGCAGGATCCCGCCTTGACGGAAACCCAGTTTTTCGCCCGGGCCGACAATTTGCGTGAGTGGCTGGCGGTAGTGGAAAAGCGCCTGGGCAGCCTGTCCCAGCGACTGAGTGCCAGCATCGGCCAGGAAAGGGTCAATATCGACCTTGCCAACGATCCCTCGGCGGCTGCAACCACCCCCAAGGCGGACAGCCTGCAGGTCAAGACGCCCTGGATGGAAATCGACGACGTGTTCTACGAGGCCCGTGGGACCTCCTGGGCCCTGATCCATTTCCTTCGGGCGGCCCAGTTCGATTTTGAACAGGTATTGAAAGACAAAAACGCGGAAGTCAGCTTGCGGCAGATTATTCGGGAACTTGAGGCCAGCCTCCAACCCATGGGCAGTCCGATGGTTCTGAACGGATCGGCCTTCGGTCTGTTTCCGAACCATTCCCTTGTTATGGCCTCCTACCTGGCCCGGGCCAACTCGGCGGTGATCAACCTTCGGGAATTGCTTGACCAGGGCTAGGGTCGGACTGCAACACGGCGCGAGCGATCATTAAACCCAGGCGCTCAGCGCCGTCGGCCGAGGGGTGGTAACCATCAGCAGCCAGCAAGCTCGCGGCTGACGGGATTTCCAGTTCCAGCCGCTGCCAGCCGTTTTGCGTGCACACCCTGGAAAGCTCAATATCCAGCATGCTCGCCCTCAGGCCCAGTTGGAAGCGCAGGGGCTGCGGTATCCCGATGAATTGATCCAAAGGCGGTACAGGGCAAAATATCGGCCTTCCCGGGCCCGAATCGGTAACAAGCTGCCCCAACTCGGACAACTGCCGGCGCCAGGCGGCAAGACTGGTCAGGCCGGTGGTGTCGTTCACTCCGCCCAGCCATATGACCCAGTCAGAAGCAGGCAGCGCTTGCTCCCGTAAGGTTTCCAGCAACTGGGCAATCCGGATACCGTTACGACCGATTGCCTCCCAGCGTATTGGACCCCCGCTGATGTTGGACAAGTGCTCCGCTACCCGCGCAGCGATGCTTTCCTGAAACTCGCTGACTCCCACCCCGGCAACCGGGGACTCTCCAATCATGAGCAAACATGCCGGGGCTTCCGCTACCTCAGCTGGGAGGGCGCCCTGGGTGCCGTGACGCTCACCGGGAGCCTCTGGCAGCTTCAGCGCCCGGCGTTTCGCCACCAGGCCCAGGGGAATGGTCAATACAAAAAGCGGTAGTGTCAGCCACCAAAGCAGGTGGAGCACAAATCTCGGTAAGCACCTCATCGGTCTCGCATGGCCGGTGTGGAGAATGGCCAACGACCACGCCAGTGCTGAATCATCAGGAATCCGACGAGCATGCCACCCAGGTGAGCAAAATGGGCCACCCCGCTCTGCATACCGAAGACACCCAGCCACAGTTCCAGAAGACCGTATCCCAGCACGAAATACTTGGCCTTGATGGGCACCGGGAAAAACAGCAATAACAACTTGCGGTTGGGGAACATCATGCCAAACGCCAGCAGGATTCCGAAGACACCGCCCGAAGCGCCAACCGTGGGATACACCTGGCCGCTGAACCAGCCCACCAGCAACTGGGCCGCCGCTGCACCGACCACGCATCCCAGGTAAAAAACCATGAAGCGGCGGGTACCCCAGTCGAATTCGATCTGGGTTCCCAGCATCCATAA
>JBFFTZ010000114.1:0-7845 GCA_041571575.1 Gammaproteobacteria bacterium
ACCGATACTCTCATCACCCTAACTCCAGCTTTACAACTCACCGCACCGTAACGGGTCTTTAATTGCCCGCAGCTCACGCCAACATGATACACGGCATCAGTCCCGGACTTGTCCGCGAACCGGGGTAAACAATGATCGATGCTGGCTCAATGCAGCGCCTGCCCGGTCAGGATAGACTTACCACTGGATATCAAAGCGCGACGCAAGGAAAGCAAGCCGGTCACTACCATGAATAAGACGATTCTCCAGCGCATAGCAGCGGGAGATCAGGCAGCCGTTACCGAGTGCATGGATAAATACGGCGGTCTGATCTGGTCACTGGCCAGGCAATTCCTGCGCTCCGCCGAGGACGCGGAAGATGTCGTGCAGGATATTTTTATCGAACTGTGGAGCAAGGCCGACAGCTTCGATCCCGGCAAGGCTGGCGAAACCACCTTCGTGGCCATGATCGCACGGAGACGAATTATCGACCGCTTGCGCAAACTGGGCCGACAGCCACAGATGGACGAGCTGGATGAGGCGGGTCTGCTGGAGCAGGTGTCAGACTTCGACCACTCCGAGACCGTCACCGACCTAGCCAAGGCAGAGAAGGTCATTGCAGCGCTCAAGCCGGAACAGCAAACCGTTCTCTACATGTCTATTTACGAAGGGCACTCCCACAACGAAATCTCGGAACTGCTGAACCTGCCACTGGGAACAGTAAAGACCACCATCCGCAGGGGATTGATCCGGATTCGGAAAGACATGCAAGAGCTGTAGCCGGGGCTATTGTCCGGCGAGTGGAGCAGCCAGCGAGGACACCTCATCGGGCAAGGCATCGAAAGACTCTTCCTGCACGGGCCGCGCGTGGCGAACCACCGGCACCTGCTCCAGCACTGCCTGCACATCCTGGCTGTTCGCTGAAATTGGCAGCGGAATACCCATGGCCGACTCGATTATCGCCCGGGCCTTGTCCCAGTCGATTTCCCGGCTGGCCACCCGGGGGTCCTGCAACAGGCGCCCCTGGATTTCTTCCCAGTGCCCCTGCCAAGTCTGGTCATCCTCGAATGGAGGATGGGCCTCCAGGTAAAGCTGCCCGTCGAATTCCGCAATCGAGATCGGCTCATTAAGTATCGTCACCGCTGCCCCCACAGGCACCCGGGGAAACAGGCTTTCTATGTCCTCGGGATACAACCTGACGCAGCCATGGCTCACCCGCATTCCCACACCGTAGGGCTTGTTGGTGCCGTGTATCAGGTATCCGGGCATGTCCAGGACAATGGCGTAGCCGCCCAGCGGATTGTCCGGGCCGGGACCTACCCGTCGCGGCAACGGATCCCCCGCCTCGGCATGCTCGGCGCGTATCGATGCCGGCACGAACCACACGGGATCCTTTGCCTTGGCCCTGACCTTCGCCTGTCCGGTGGGTGTCGCCCAACCCTCCCTACCCACTCCGATTGCAAAGGTGTCCACCAGGATGCCCTGCTCGTCGAAGTGAAACAGCCGGCGACTGGCGACATTCAACACCAGGCCTTCACGCTGTCCCGGCAGAATCATCCGGGTGGGGAGCAATACCCGGTTGCCCTCACCGGGCAACCAGGGATCGACATCGGGATTGGCCTGGCGTATCTCGTCAAAGCCCAGGCCATGCTGCCTGGCAATCTCCGGCAGAGTGTCTTCGTGATAGGCGATGATCCACTGCAGGGATCCGACCATGGGTCCATCGGCAGGCATCGACTCCAGGCGGCGCAGATCGATAGGCTCCCGGGATTCAGTAATGACAACCAGGGCCGGCGGCGGCTCAGCCTCTACCAGGGTCTCGTCCTGACCGGCGTCGGGCTGCAATAAGGCGCAAGCGGAATTGAGAATGCAGCCGAAGGTGAGTAGCGCTAACTTAGAAAAAGACATGGGGAATAGAGTAGCAAAGCGGCTCAGGCTGGCACAAAGTCGGCGCTAGCGTCGCTTTGCCACCGCTTCTTCCAGGCCAACATTGTTCTTGGCAAAAGCCTGATCCGCACGGTAACTGGAGCGAACCAGCGGTCCGGAAACGACCTCCATGAAGCCCATTTCCAGCCCCCACTGCCGGTAGGTCTCGAACTCGGCGGGAGTCACGAAGCGTTCTACCGCAAGATGGTTCGGCGTCGGCCTCAGGTACTGTCCAAAGGTGACGATATCCACACCGGCGGCAGAGCAGTCTTCCAATGCCTGGCGAATTTCCTCTTCGGTCTCACCCAGGCCCAGCATCAGGCTGGTCTTGGTGGTGACATTCGGGCGGAACCGCTTGGCATGAGCCAGCACGGCCAGGGTTTTGTCGTAACCGGCCCGGGGATCCCTCACCGGGTGGGTCAGGCGACGCACGGTTTCCAGATTCTGGGCAAACACATCCAGGCCCGAATCCACCACCACCTCCACATCCGGAAGGTGTCCATCGAAGTCCGGCGTCAAGGCTTCTACAGCCGTCTCCGGATTTAGCCTCTTGATGGCTTTCACGCAGGCGGCGTAGTGGGCCGCTCCGCCGTCATCAAGGTCATCCCGATCCACCGAGGTGACCACCACATATTTCAGACCCATGATCTGCACCGACCTGGCAGAATTCTCCGGCTCTTCGGAATCAAGCCAACCCCTGGGATTGCCGGTGTCCACCGCACAGAAGCGGCAGGCCCGGGTGCATACCGAACCCATCACCATGATGGTCGCGGTGCCGCCATTCCAGCATTCACCAATATTCGGGCACATGGATTCTTCGCAAACCGTGCTCAGCTTGTTCTCACGCACATTCCTGCGCACCGCTTCGAAGCCCTTGCCTGCGGGCATAGGCGCACGTAGCCAGTCCGGCTTGCGCTGCCTGGCTTCAGCCGCCGTCTCGCCACGGTTTTTCTGGCCGTGCTTGATAGCGGTCACGCCAGTTTCCGGATTGGTAAACTTTGTACCCGCCTTAACTACGGGTATCCCTTTGAATTCGCTCAATTAATCCATCCTGGTAACGATTGTGCGCTGGGCCTCGAAAGGGAGATTGTCTCACAGGCTGACGGTAAGTCCCAAGCATCACCAACCCCTCCGACGCACCTTCGCATCAAGCCACCCCGCCCATTGCCGGGAACCCGGAGACAAAAGACCCGCCAATTGGCAAAAGTTAGACGTGGTTTGCTCACATTCACCGGCAGTTTCGCTTAAGCTTCCCGACTTATTTGATTGTCGCAGGATTGAACAATGACAAAGAACCGGATCAGTACCCTCCTGGGAATGCTCCTGATGCTCGTCAGCCTCTCGGGCTACGGCGCCAATGACGCTATTCGTGAAGCCCTTTTCGGTGATGCCGACCAGGCACGCCAGGCCGCCATCGCCGCTGAAGCGGCGTTGCTGGCACCCCGCAGTTTCGAACGTGCCACCAAGTCCTACCAGAGCGCCGAGAAGAAGCTGGAAAGAGGCATGAAGGTAGACCGCATTCGTCGTGACCTGGATGGCGCCATCCAGGAATACCGCAAGGCGGTCACCGCCTCTGAGCTGGCAAAAGTCACCTTTGGCAACATGATCAAGGGGCGCAACGATGCCTTGGCCGCGGGTGCGGACAAGCTCGCCACTGACTTGTGGAGTCGCGCCGAGCGGGACTTTGAGCGCGCCGCAGTTGAGCTGGAAGTTGGCGACCTGCGGGCCGCTCGCAAGCGGGCCGAAACCGCAGAGAACAATTTCCGCGATGCCGAACTGCAGGCTATCAAGACGTCCATGCTCAGCGAGACCCGTTTACTGATCCAACGCGCGGATGAACGCCGGGCCGATCGTTACGCCCCCAAGACCTTCCAAAAGGCCCAGGTGCTGCTGGTTCAGGCTGAACGTGAACTGGATGAAAATCGCTACGATGCCGACCTGCCACGCTCGCTGGTCCGGGAGGCGCGTTACGAAGCCTTGCACGCCATCTACCTGGCCGGCTATCTACGCGACGCTCGCGACCGGGACCTCTCAAGCGAGGACCTGGTGCTGGAATGGGAGCGCCCGATACACGAGATCGCCGCTGCCGGTGACCTGGTAGCCAGGCTGGACGATGGCTATGCCAAGTCGACCGCAGAGATCATCAAGTACATCGAGGACATGCGTATCCTCAACCAATCGCTGGAGCAGGACTTGCTTGAGCGTGAGCAGCAGATGATGGCCATGAGCCAGGAAATCGAAGAACTGGATCAGCGCCTGGGTGGCGCTCGGGAAGAGCGTATGGCCCTGGCCCAGCAACTGGCAAGCCAGGAACGGGTGCGCGAGCAGCTCAAGCAGGTTGAAGGCATGTTCACCCGTGCCGAGGCACAGGTATTCCGCGACGGAAATGACATTTACCTGCGGCTGGTGGGCCTGAACTTCGATGTTGGCCGCGCCGAGATCTCGCCAATCAACTACGCCCTGCTGGGAAAGGTTCAAGATGCCCTGCGTGTATTCCCCGAAGCCTCACTGGTAGTGGAAGGCCATACCGATTCGCATGGCAGCAACGACTCAAACCTCACCCTTTCCCAGGAGCGGGCAACAGCGGTCAGGGGCTATTTGCTGAACAGCATGCGCATGGACCCGGCGACAATTTCAGCGGTTGGTTATGGCGAAACCCAGCCGGTGGCCAACAACGAAACCCCGGAAGGCAGGCGTCGTAACCGGCGCATCGATATCCGGATTCGTCCGGCTGCCGACATTCGCTAGAAACTCATACTTCCAGCGATAGCTGATCTGGATTTGGCCGGTCATCACCGGTCAGATCCAGAACATCCAGGTCCTTGCCCGCACGCAGGAAGCGATCCAGAATCCTGTAGCAGTCCGGGTCAAAGACTTTTTCCCGCCCGGGTTCCAGCATATCCCAGAGCTGGCTGGTCGAGGCTGCAGTACCCAGGTAGCACCACTCGTCGAAGACGTGAATGTCGTTGCGACCTCCCCATCCCCGTTCACGAATCCCCACAGGACCGGAAAACGGCCACGCCCTGATACTCTGGCTCATCAGTGCAGACACCAGCCGCATATTGTGCGCCTGCACCGGCTCCTCTCCCGTGCAGGCGCCCCGGCAACGATGCAACTGGCGTGAGAAACACGGTCCACTGCGGTAGGCCTCAAGACCCAGCAGGCGTGGGCACAGGCCCTGTTCTTTTGCTGTAGCTTCCAGTCGTGACCGGGCTTCCTTGCGACTGCGAAACATCCCGTAAAGTCTCTCATCCAGGTGATCCGGTAAGCAGCCCAATTCCACCAGCTCAACCTGCACCCGGCCCTCGCCGCCCACCCGGTAGGCGAACAAGGCTCCCTCACGCCTGAGCTTCCGGTTAAACAGCGGCTGTCGCTGCTTTACCAGGCTGGACTCCAGCAGCAAGGCTCCCAACTCCCCGGCGGTCTCCTGCCAGTCCAGTCGACACAACTGCTGGGCCATGCGCATCTCTTTCGAGGAACGGTGATCCGATGAAAAATGCGACATTACCCTGGAGCGCAAATTGATGCTCTTTCCCACATACAGCAAGGCGTCGTTTTCGCCGTAAAACAGGTATACGCCGGGTCGCGTCGGCACATGGTCAAGCATTTGCGGATCCAGGCCCACCGGCGTTGCAGGTCGCTTGAGCAAGTCCGCCACGGTTTTTTCTATGGTGCTGGCCGGAACGTCCCGATGTATCTGCTGCAGGAAATCCCACAGCACCCGGGCGTCGGCCAGAGCGCGGTGACGGTCTTCGCAACCCAGGCCATGGCGTTTCATGATGGCATCCAGGTTGTGTCGGCGATGATGGGGATAGAGCGCCCGGGAAAGCTTCACGGTGCACAGGACTTTTTCCTGAAAGGCCATTCCGGCGCGACGAAATTCATTTTTCAAAAAGCTGTAATCGAAGCGCGCGTTGTGGGCCACAAACAAGTGGCCGCGCAATCGTTGCAGTACTTCTTCACCCAGCCTGGCGAAGGTGGGTGCCGCCTCAACCATGTCAGTGGTAATACCGGTCAGCCGCTCGATGGCCGGCGGGATGCTCTGCTCGGGGTTCACCAGGCTGCTCCACTGCTCGACCACCTGGCCGTTTTCCACTCGCACGATGCCAATTTCCGTTACCCGGCAGCGGTTGGCATTCGTGCCGGTGGTTTCAACATCCACGAAGGCAATGCGTTCTGCGATCAATGCCCGCTCTCCCCTGGTCGTCCCAGCTTGATCGAGAGTTCCTCCAGGTCGGAAACAATCATGCGGGGCGGCAGAGATTCAGGCTGCCAGTTCTCACCCCTGCGATTGACCCAGGCCGCCTGCATACCCGCCTGGTGGGCGCCATGCACATCGGTGTGAGGATCGTCACCCACGTGCAAGACCCTGGCATGAGGAACCCCGGTGCGCTCCACTGCCACATCAAAAATCTCACGCTCTGGCTTGGCGACGCCGATCTGCCTGGCCTGGACACTGGCCACAAAATACTGGCCCAGCCCGACCCTGTTCAAATCAGCATTGCCGTTGGTCACCGCCACCAGCGGGAAACGCGCGCTGAGCCAATCCAGGGCGGGCAATACGTCCTGGTAAAACTCCACCCGATTGCGTTCCGAGAAGAATACCTGGTACGCCTGTTCCGCCACCTCGGGTGGATGACCCGCCTGCCTGGTGATCTCACCCAGCAGATTTCGGCGGACGAAGCTCATGTCGTGCTTCTGCTCGGGGAATCGCTCCAGGATTTGCGCCAGGCGCTGGCGCAATGTCCTCCGGGGAAAGCGCCTGGAAATGTCGGGGTAATTAGCCTGCAGCCACTCCAGCATGGCCCGCTCCGCCCGCTGGATGACCGGCAACACGGGCCAAAGCGTGTCATCCAGATCCAGGCATATGGCCTCGATAGGCTGTTCCGCGGCCGTCATGATTGAGTCCTTGGCATGAGCTGATTCTAGCCTGTCCCGTGGTCAATCACACCGCCGATGCGGCTTGGGTTATGCTCGGCATCGAATCCTTTTCGAGAGATAAGGCGATCATGCCAATCGGTTCCATATCTGCCGAGTTTGTAGCCCACAGGGGCGCTGCGTCCAACTGCCCGGAAAACACCCTGCCCGCCATCCAGACTGCCCTGGACGGTGGATTAAACTGGCTGGAAATAGATATCCAGTTCAGCGCGGACGGGATTCCGATCGCGATACACGACGAGGACTTGCTGCGCACTGCTGGAGAAATTGGACAGGTCCGGGATATGAGCAGCGCGGAACTTGCCCGGGTGTCGGTCCATGAGCAAGCGCGCCTGGGCCGGGCATTTTACCCGACCCCGCCTCCCCTTCTTCGCGATGCCGCGGCCCTTTTGCTGCCTTATCCCCGGGCGCGGATGTTCGTGGACATTCGGGTGAAGGGCATCCAATTCATGGGTCGGTCGCGGGCGATGCGGGCGGTCGACAAGGCCCTGGGGGACCGCGCATCTCAATGCATCATCCTGTCTTACGACACCGAAATCCTGCAGCTGGCCCGCAGCGAATACGGATATCCCATAGGCTGGGTACTCAGCGACTACAGCGAGGCGACTCGCCAGACGGCGGAAAATCTTGACGCCGACTTCCTGTTTGCCAACATCCTGGACGTGCCGGCCACAGAGAGTTTGTTCGACGGCCCATGGACATGGGCCGTATACGAAGTCGGCAGCGCCGGGGAAGCGCTGGATTGGGCCTCCCGGGGCGCGGGGCTAATCGAAAGTTTTCAGGCCTGCGAACTGGCTGCCAGCCTCGGGCGAGGCTAACTGCACTACCAGGGCAGGCTCTTGCCCTGGTAGCTCTTGAAACATCCCGTTTGCCCAGGATTTAACGACTCGATAACCCGGCGCATCCCGGACACGCTGGTCTGGGGAGTAATGTCCGCATCCGGTCCACCCATGTCCGTGCTGACCCAGCCCGGGTGCAAGAGCGCCACTATGATGCTTTTCT
>JBFFTZ010000115.1:0-7787 GCA_041571575.1 Gammaproteobacteria bacterium
AATTAGCTCGTTCATGCGTCCGCTTCCGCTGCAAGCAGACATTCACCCTGGTCGAGTGACCGCTAAGCGCCCCAAAGCTGCCGTTCGACAACAATGGGGTAGAATGCCGGTTCCTGATCCAACGCGGACTTTGGCTAAACCTTCCGCTTTTCCAACAAGCTGCCTGTCTATTGATCTGCGTGGGCAATTTATCAAGCGAATACTCAACGATTTATCGGGAGCGATATGAATGGATAGGCCGGTGTTGATACGCATGTTCAGCGAAGGACTCCTGATTGTTGCCAGTATTCTTTTGGCCCTTTCTGCAGACGCATGGCTTGACTCACGGAATCAAGCTGCTCAACTGGACTCGCACGTCGCAGCGTTGGGCCGCGACTTCGATACGATGCTGGAGCGAGTCAATGCCTCATATAACGCCGCGAACCGCGGAGTTGACGCTGGCAGACAACTTTCAATGTTCATGCAAGATGGCTCTGAAATAGACCCTGAATTAGCTCGGGAATTGCTTTGGCAGCTTGTTTTCTACGAAGTTTTCACAGCGAGCCCTGGCGCATACCAAGCATTAGTTGCGTCGGGAAACCTCGAGCTTCTCGAGAATGATCGATTGAAAATTGAACTCGCAGATTTTTTCGGGTCATTTGAAGATGTACGGGCAAGTGAGAAACTGTTGCTAGAGACTCAGATTGCTTTTTTTGAATCCAATACGTTTAGCCGACTAGCCGGTTGGCATCGCATGGGTCAGGCAGGCATTCCCGTGGCAGGCGATTTCCCTGTCGACCAATGGTCTGGTTCCGACGAATTCATGAACGCGGTGGGCATCTACACGGTACGCCAGGCCGACGTGCTGGAAGATTATCAGTATCTGAAAAACCGCATCCAGAGCATTGCTGCCATCATCGCATCGGAAGCGTCGAACTAATATCTGCTAGCGAAACCTGAACCAATAAATGGGGTCGAACCGAGGTTTTTCTGGCCGGATGGTGTTATCCCCCCATGTCGCTTCTGGCCGTTCTGAGACAGTCGCCAGGAAGCTGAACGAGGGGCTGCTTCGCACTCGAAAGCAGCCGCTGATGCCCTGCTGGAGAAACCCACTTGGTCTCCCTTTTGGCGCATTCCGCGCCGGCCGTCACAGCGGCCGGCCGCGGCCCGTCCGCTAGGCGCGCCGCGCAGCCATGAACTCGCGGACGATCAGGGCGAAAAGCGTCGCGCTCAAAGCCAGCATGCAGACGTTGACCGTCAGAGCGAGCGGGCTCATGGCGGCTGCGCGGATGGCGAGCGCCGCCGCCGGGGCCAGAGCGCCGAGCAGTGCGACGAGCCCGGCCACCGGAAGCATGTACTTGCGAAAACCAGCGAGTCCCATCGCCAGGAAGCCGACGATCACCAATGCGCCGCCCACGTAGGCGGGGAGTAAGGCGGTACGGCTGGAAGACATCAGGTAAGCGCCGACGCCAAGCGCGATCAAAAGCACCGCAAACACTACGATTTTCTTGGGCATTGGGGGGCTCCGGAAGATTGCCAAAAGAACGGCACATGATAGCCGCGATAGTAAACTAATGCGAGAAAGTGCCTGTCCTACTCATGCGTTTCCACTCGTGAATGACGGCTTTCGTGGCATCATGGGGATTGAGGCAGTCGAGACAACCTCTTTAGCTGTGTCGATCATTATTGTGGCCGTATTCCTAAAGCATGATACCCGACTCGTTGGGCGCCGAAAATGAGCTTTCCTGACCGACCGCTTTT
This sequence comes from Gammaproteobacteria bacterium, assembly GCA_041571575.1. Lineage (GTDB taxonomy): Bacteria > Pseudomonadota > Gammaproteobacteria > Steroidobacterales > BM003 > CAKZML01. The sequence goes on from JBFFTZ010000115.1 coordinate 1,741, forward strand.
GGCCGAAAGCGGACACTCATCTATCCTTGTTCCAACGAGTGAAAAAGATGAGTTTTGCCAATCAGGTGTATTGGCGAAGGAGGGGCTCTCTAGATCTCGCCAATTCTGATCATCACTTTGCCGGTTCGTCCGGAGTGCAGTGACGCGGCTACCGCCTCCGGGGCCTGGTCAATCGGAAAGACTTCGCTGACCTCTGTCTGGAACACGCCCTGTGCGGACAGGCGTTTCACGGCTCTGAGTGTCCCGAGAAGTTTTAACGGCGATTGCTGCGCCATCCAGTTGCCCAGGTAAAAGCCTTCTATCCCGGCCAGGGGCATCATCAGGTCGCGAACAGCCACATCGACGGGACTGTCGGCCATGGTGCCGTACAGCAGCAGGCGGCCGTTGAGCCCCAGGCAACGCACCACGTCCGCCGTGAGTTTGCCCCCCACGCAATCCATGGCCGCGCCCACCCCCTTGTTGGCAGTAGCGCGGGCGACCTCGGTGATCATGTCCTGCTTGTCGGTCTCGATGACCGCATCGGCGCCCAGCCGTTTCAACTCGGCGCTATTGGCATCGGATCGCACAACGCAAATGGTACGGAAGCCGAACAGCTTGCCCATGCGCACCACGCTCTTGCCCAGTGCAGAGCCCGCCGCGGTGATGAGCAGCCAGCTATCCCTGGGCACCTTCAAGACTTCGCGAATCATCACGTAGGCGGATATTGGATTTACGAAGTACATAGCTGCCTGTTCGTCGGGCAGTTCATCGGCCACGGGTACTGCACGCCTGGCCTCGACCACCGCATACTCCTGCCACACGCCGTTGGGTGGTGCGCCGGCCACCGCGACGCGCTTGCCTTTTAATCGCTTCGCCAGGAATCCGCTGCCGCAGGCATCGACGATGCCCACCCCTTCTGCACCCAGTGCATAGGGCGGAACCGGGCAGTCATTGCTTCGATTGGCATCCAGGAAAATGCGTCCGTCACCGGCCTGGTTCCAGATGATGCGTTCCAGTGCCCGGTAGTAGATGCCTCGCACAAAGTGAAAGTCAGACGGGTGTACCGGACACATGAGCATGCGTACCCGCACCTGGCCGGGGCCGGGTTCGGGCATGGCGATCTCGTCCACCCGGATATCTTCGGGTCGCTCGGTAAAGGCGTGTACGCGTACGGATTTCATGTGCAACCTCGTTAGAAAATCCGGCAATAAAGGGGCCGGATACATTTATTTCTTACTTTGCGACTTTAGTGGCGTCGTCGGCTTCCGCCCCATGCCCCAGGAAGCCTGGCTGCCAATGACATCAGTCGCCGTTTGTCCTGCAAGACTTCTCGCTTAGGCATTTATTTCATCATTATTGGTGCCTGATACTGTCCGGGTGATCACAAAGAGCGGGGTCGAGCCAAGGGAATTGCGAAAAGCCGGCATTAAATGTATCCGGCCCCTTTAATGGCATCTCACACGTCCCGGAACTTCGGGTCCCGCTTTTGCATATTGGCCATCACCGCTTCCACCTGGTTGGGCTTGCCCAACAGGGTTTTCTGCAATTCGGCTTCCAGCTCAAGACCCGCCTCGTCACTGCCATGCCATGCCTGGTTCAGCAATTTCTTGCCCGCGCGGATAGCATCGGGTGAACGACCGGCAATGGCCTTGGCGGTTTCCAGGGCAGCGGCCAGCGGGTCGTCGCACACCCGGGTGACCAGGCCCAGCCGCAGGGCCTCGGCGGCATCCACCTGGCGCCCGGTCCAGGTCAGTTCCTTGGCCACGTCCAGGCCCACCAGGTCACGCAGGGTCTGGCTGCCGGACATGTCCGGGATCAGTCCCCACTTGATTTCCATCACCGACATGCGGGTGTCCGGGGCGGCGTAACGTATGTCTGCGCCCAGGGCGATCTGCAATCCACCGCCGAAGCAGTGTCCCTGCAATGCGGCGATCACAGGTACCGGCAGGTTGTGCCAGTCGTAACCGGTACGCTGCACCATGTTGGCGGGATTATTCTCCACCCGGCCGAAGGGATCGAATGTCATCTCGCCACCGGCCTGGGCCATGGCCGCGAAGCTGGCGAAATCCAGGCCGGCGCAGAAGGAACGGCCTTCGCCGCTGAGTACCACCGCACGCAGTCCATCGGTCTTGGACAGGGTTTCTGCGGCCTCGATCAGGCAGTACAGCAGTTCAGCGTCCAGGGCATTGAGTTTGTCCGCGCGGTTAAGGCGCACCCGTGCAATACCTTCCTTGATGTCGATCAGGACTCGCTCTGGCATGGTGGTCTCCTGGTAATCGTGTCTAATAAAAATACGGGTTGCGGGCTACTCTTTTGATGCGCCCAGGTCGGTGATGAAGCGCTCGCCGCCGGGGGAGGGATCGGTATCCGCCGGCACGAAAAAGTCCATGAACAAATCCTTGTCCGGATTCACCCTGTACTGCTCGAAATCCGTGACGCCGGCATCCCGCAACACAAGATCATCGATATGGAAATTGCCTGTGCGTTCACGGGAGGGCGAACTCAGGATCACGTGGGCTGCATCGGCCATGATTGCCGGCGTGCGCGAGCCCTGCATCATGGTGTCGCCGCCCAGCAGGTTGTTTACCGCGGCGGTGGCGATGGTGCTGCGTGGCCACAGTGCGTTCACCGCCACACCGGCCTCGCGAAACTCCTCGGCCATGCCCAGCACGCACAGGCTCATTCCGTACTTGGCCATGCTGTATGCGACGTGGGGGCCGAACCAGCGAGGATTCATGTCCAGGGGCGGGGAGATGTTCAGGATGTGGGGGTTCTCGGCCTTGAGCAAATAGGGCAGGGCCGCCTGTGAGCAAAGGAAGGTGCCCCGTGCGTTCACCTGGTGCATCAGGTCGTAGCGACGCATCTTGGTGTCCAGGGTGCCGGTCAGGGATATCGCACTGGCGTTGTTCACCATGATGTCGATGCCGCCAAAATGCTCCGCCGTCCGGGCCATGGCCGCGACAACTTTGTCCTCCTCACGCACGTCCACCACCAGGGGCAGGGCGTGGCCGCCGGCATTTTCTACTTCCTCGGCAGCGGTATGGATGGTGCCTTCCAGTACTTTATGGGGCTTGTCGGTCTTGGCCGCGATGGCAATGTTTGCCCCGTCTCGTGCGGCTCGAAGTGCGATGGCCAGGCCGATGCCCCGGCTTGCTCCGGTGATGAACAAGGTTTTTCCTGAAAGCGTGCCCATTGTGTGTCTCGCGTGTCCGTTTCTGAGGGGCTTTCAAGGATACACTGATAGGCGGGGGCTGATACCATTAGCCGATGAAGAAATTCCGGATGCACACTATTTCAGGGAGGCCCTCGACGTGGCATTGAGTCAGTTAATCCAGTCATTCCAGCAATGGCGGGAGCAGGGTGAACCCCTGGTGTGGGTGACGGTCATCCAGACCGAGGGCAACACCTACAGCAAGGCCGGCGAGCAAATGCTCATCGGGCCCGGCGGCCAGTTCCAGGGTCTGCTCAGCGGTGGCTGCCTCGAGGGTGATTTGCTGGAGCACGCCGAGCAAGTGCGTCGCACTGGCAAGCCTCACCGGGTTTTTTACGACATGCGTGATGTGCAGGCCGACGAGCTGTGGGGGCTGGGCCTGGGCTGTGACGGTGCGCTGACTATTTTCATGCAACGGCTGGACAGGGCCTCGGACTACCAGCCGTTTTCTGACCTGGCGGACTGGGCCTGGGAAGGTCGGGCGGGCGCCTGCGCCCTGGTGATCGAATCCTCCGATGCATCGCTGCCGGTGGGCAGCAGTCTCTGGCAGACCGCAGAGTTGGGCGGTGCCCTGGGCATGGACGAGAGTGTTCAACCGGCTATCGTGGATGAACTGGGTGGGCACTCCCAGCCTACGCTAGCGCCGCTGACTATCGCAGGCGCGGAACTTCAACTGTTCAGCATGCCGGTGCCCAGGGTGCCACGGCTGCTGATTATCGGCGCGGGCCCGGACGCATCGCCCCTGGCAAGCCTTGCCGACTTGCAGGGCTGGCGTACCAGCGTGGTGGATTTTCGCCCGTCGGCCATAGACCGTTTTTCTGCGCCGGCGGAATTGACTGCCTGTGTGGAAGCCGGGGAACTTGCCGGCGAACTGGACCTGGATGTTTTTGATGCGGCGGTGATCATGACCCACAACCAGGCCCGGGACCGGGACTATCTGGCGGCGCTTGCCGGGGCGGCGATTCCCTACGTGGGCCTGCTGGGTCCGGCAAAACGCCGAGACCGCCTGTTGAACCAAATTGGTGACGGGGACCTGGCCCTGGAAGGCCGGGTTTACGGACCAGTGGGCCTGGCCCTGGGCGGCCGTGGTCCCGAGGCTATCGCCCTGTCCATTGCCGCCCAGTTGCAGGCGGTGTTCAGCGGCACGCTCACATCCCCGGATCAGAAGCTGGACCTATGAATACAGCGTCAGCCTCCGCAAACACCTGGGCCGTGGTTCTTGCCGCCGGCGCATCCCGGCGCATGGGCAGCCCCAAGCAACTGTTGTTGTGGGAAGGTGAGCCACTGGTGTGCAGGGCGGTGCGTAGCGCCCAGGCGGTGGTCGGCGACAGGGTGCTGCTGGTCACAGGATGTTGTGCCCGGGAAGTTGGCGACGCGGTGGTCTCCACCGGCGTACGCAGCGTGCACAATGCCCAGTGGGAGGAGGGCGTGGCTTCATCACTGCGGGTGGCGGTGAGCGCCTTGCCCGACGACTGGGACGCCGTGCTGTTTTGCAGTTGCGACCAGCCCGGGGTGGGCGCTCCCCAGTTGCAGGCGCTGCTGGACGCACGATGGGGCGACCAGGTGGTGGCCGCAAGCTACGCGGATACGGTGGGTATCCCGGCATGCTTTCCCCGCAGCCGCATTGAGGCGCTGGCGGCACTGCGCGGCGAACACGGCGCCAAGACCTTGCTCAACGCCGAACACGAACTGGTGCAGGTGAGCATCCCCCAGGCGAAGTGGGACCTGGATGCGCCTGCAGATATACCGCTGGTGGCAGCCGCCATCGGCCAGGAATGACCAACGAGGAGTAGCCCGGTGAACAATGTAGTGTCAACCCAACGCGATGGATCATTGGCGATTGTGACCGTGGATAACCCGCCGGTGAATGCCCTGTCCCAGGCGGTGCGCGCGGGTATTGCCGAGGCCGTCACCCAGGTCGGGCAGGATTCGCAAGTCAAAGCCATCGTGCTGATCTGCGCCGGGCGTACATTCATGGCCGGGGCCGACATTACTGAATTCGGCAAGCCGCCGTTGCCGCCGGCCCTGCCCGAGATGATCGACGTGCTGGATCAATGTCCCAAGCTGCTGGTGGCCGCCATTCACGGCACCGCCCTGGGCGGAGGACTGGAAACCGCGCTGGGTTGTCACTATCGCTGCGCCATCCCCTCGGCCAAGCTGGGCCTGCCGGAGGTGAAACTGGGCATCCTGCCCGGCGCCGGCGGCACCCAGCGCCTGCCGCGCCTGGCCGGTGTGGCCAATGCCCTGGAGATGATGGTGAGCGGCAACCCGGTTTCCGCCGCCCTGGCCCAGGAGCGTGGCATCGTGGATCACATCGTCGAGGGCGATCTTAAGGAAGGCGCCCTGGCCTATGCCCGCAAGCTGCTGGCGGACAAGGCGGGTGTGCGCCGGGTGCGTGATCTGCCGGTGAGCACCGAGGGATTGCCCGGGGATTTCTTCGAGCAACAGGCAGCAGGCCTGGCCCGTGCCGCGAAGGGGTATTTCTCGCCCTTCCGGATTCTCCAGTGCGTGCGCAACGCGGTAGAGATGGATTTCGATGCAGGCATGGCCGCTGAACGCGAGTTGTTCATGGAGTGCCTGGCCTCGCCCCAGTCCGCCGCCCTTCGTCACGTGTTTTTCGCCGAGCGCCAGGTGAGTCGTATACCCGGCCTGGACAAGGGCACCCAGGGACTGCCGGTTCGCTCTGTTGGCATTGTCGGGGCCGGCACCATGGGTGGCGGCATTGCCATGAATTTCGTGAACGTGGGCATCCCGGTGACCCTCATCGAACGGGAGCAGTCGGCCCTGGATCGTGGGCTGAAGATCATTCGCGGCAATTACGAACGCACGATGAAGAAGGGGCGACTCACCGCCGAGG
>JBFFTZ010000116.1:0-7703 GCA_041571575.1 Gammaproteobacteria bacterium
ATGGGTTCCCAGGATCGTTTCGGGAATTACGAGTTGTTCGATACCAATGACAACAGCGAATCATTCGTTGCGTTTAACTGGCGTCTTGGGGTTGACTACGATCTGGATGAAGACAACTTTGTTTATGCCTATGCAGCGACAGGTTCCAAGGCCGGCTCCTTTGGTGACGGTGTGGATGTTTGCCGCTGTGGACGAATCGAGTTCTTCTCATTCGACCCTGAAGAAGTGCTCAACTATGAGATCGGTTACAAGTCCACGATGCTGGATGGACGCCTTAAAATTGCCGTTGCCGGTTTCTTGACCGAGTTTACCAACAAGCAGGTTTCCCAGTTCAGGACAGTTGGCTACGCTGAAGATGCGGATGGCAACTTGATTGATCCGATCCAGGAAATTGGAACCCTGGTGACCTCTAATGCCGGTGGCGCAGATATCATGGGTCTGGAACTCGAGTTCGATTACATTCCCTGGGATAACGGCAGGTTTACAGGAAGCCTGGGTCTGCTGGATGCGGAATTCACCAGTTGGCCGGGCTACGCGGGCGAAGCGTATTTCTGCGATGCTCGTTCTGATCTTGGTGCCCAGTATGCGTGTGTGCCGCCAGATGATGGTTCGGGTACCTCCGACATCGAAGGCAACAAGCTGCCTTATTCGACGCCCATGTCATTCACAATCATGTATGAGCATAACTTCTACCTGGGCAACGGCGGTCGCCTGACACCTTGGGTGAAGTTCCACTACGAAGGTGAAATGCACTTTACCGAGGGTAACTTCGATGATGTGGACGCATTCTCGGACAAGCGTGACCCCTTTGGCATGTTTGACGCGACCCTGCGTTACACCTCGCCTGGCGAAAGCTGGTCGGTGGAAGCCTATGCTTACAACCTGACTGATGAGCGTATTCCCACATACTGGTCTGACTGGCCCGGCGCCGGTGCACCCCTGTATGCATGGAACCCGCCCCGTTCAGTCGGTATGCGCTTTGCTTACAACATTCGCCCCTAGATGGGATGAGTTGAGGTAGAAAAGTGCGCGGTGAGATTTGATTGTCACCGCAACACAAAATCCAGCCCCTGCCGTCATGCGTCAGGGGCTGGTTTGTTTTCCGCTCCAGGGAATAAAGATTTCGATGCGGATGAGTGCCTCTGTTAGCATTCGGTCATCATGAAAATCCTTCACGTTGAGTCGGGTCGACGCCTGTATGGCGGTGCACAGCAAGTGAGGTTCCTGTTGCAGGGCCTGGCTGATCTGGATGCGGAAAATATACTGGTCTGTCCACCCGGCACGACCCTGGCAGGGCGACTGCGCTCGTACGCGAGGGTGATCGAAATACCCTGCTCCGGAGATCTGGACCTGCTGTTCGCATGGCGCCTGTATCGCTGTATCCGGAAAGAACAGCCCGGACTGGTGCATGTGCACAGTCGACGGGGTGCCGATTGGTGGGGAGGGCTGGCCGCGTTGCTGGCTGGAGTACCCGCGGTGCTGTCCCGAAGAGTGGATCGCCCGGAAGGTCGCCTGGCGGGATTGAAATACCGCTTTTACGACAGGGTGATAGCGATTTCTCACGCGGTTCGCGAACAGTTGCTTGATTCCGGTGTGCCCGGGGAAAAAGTTTCCTATGTCCCCTCGGGAGTCAGCGCGGAGGCCTTGCAGGTGGAGCGCGACAGGAAATGGTTGCACGATGAACTTGGCATTCCACGGGAGGCGTTCTTGCTGGGTATTGTGGCCCAGTTAATTCCACGCAAGGGCCACATTGATTTGCTGTCAGCCATGCAGATACTCGGCGAACCCTCTGCCTGGTTGCTGGTGCTGGGCGAGGGCAAGGAAGAGAGTCGTCTGCGGCTTGAGGCACAAAAACGGGGCCTGCGGGAGCGCGTGGTGTTTGCCGGTTTTCGAGAGGACGCGGCGCGAATTCTGCCCTGCCTCGATGTACTGGTTCATCCGGCTCATCGTGAGGGTCTGGGAGTGAGCGTTCTGGAGGCCGCAGCCGAAGGGGTGCCTATCATCGCGACCAATGCCGGAGGACTGGTTGATCTGATTGTTCACCAGGACACGGGCCTGCTGGTCAATCCGGGGTCGCCCGCGGAACTGGCCGAGGCGATCAGCTTGCTGATGGATGCTCCGGAATTGGGCCGGCAATTGGCTAATGCTGCACGGCGCAAGGTGGTCCAGCAATTTTCTGTCGAGGGTATGGTGGAAGGGAATTTGCGGGTATATGAACGGGTGCTTGAGAATCGGGACAAGGAGTGATTCATGTTCAGTGACGCTGACATCGCGGACCTGGTGAAAGAACTGGCCGGGTGCCTGCTCAGGGGAGGTCGCACATTGGCTACCGCTGAATCCTGCACCGGCGGGTGGATTAGCAAGGCGCTTACCGATCTGCCTGGCAGCTCGGAGTGGTTTGGTTTCGGGCTGGTTACCTACAGTGACGAGGCGAAACAGCGCCTGCTCGGTGTGCAGCCCGGGACCCTGGAACGACATGGCGCCGTGTCTGAGCAAGTCGTTGAGGAAATGGCACGGGGCGTGCTGAAGCAAAGCGATGCGGACCTGGGTCTGGCAGTAAGTGGTTTGGCCGGCCCCGGTGGCGGAAGCGGGGACAAGCCGGTGGGTACGGTCTGGTTCGCCTGGTCCTGGCGAGAAGCTGATGGAATCCAGGTCCAGACAGGTCTGCAGAAATTCCCGGGTGATCGGGAGTCAGTGCGCCGCCAGGCTGTGATGTTTGCCCTGCAAGGGGTCCTGCCGCGTGCGTGAGTTGTATGTCTGACTCCGCGCGCCTGCGTTTATTTTTTGCCCTGTGGCCCGACCCGGGCCTGGGCCAGCAAATCTGGGATCTGACCCGAGGCAGTGTTCTGGCCAGCGGTGGCCGGCCGGTCATCCGCGAAAATCTTCACCTGACCCTGGCCTTCCTGGGGAATGTTGATGCCGCGATACTGCCGGAATTACGCGCAGCCGCCGCAGAATTGCATAGTCCCGGCTTCGAATTTGCCCTGGATGAGCTCAGTTTCTGGCCCCGTTCCCGTGTCCTGGTTATACAGCCCGGGACCTTCCCTGAGGCATTGCCGGGCCTGGTAGAGGGTATCTGGGATGCCATGGCGCCGTTTACCCTGGAGTGCGGTCCGGGCAGGTACCGTCCTCATGTGACACTGGCCCGGGAGGCAGGTCCAGTGCCCCTGCAGTCCCTGGAGTCGCAATTGTCATGGCAGGCCACGGAGTTCTGCCTTGTCAGTTCCGTGACAGATCCGGGTGGCGCACGCTATGAGCCACTGGCCCGGTATCATCTATTACAAGCAAGCTCCGAGGCAGGTAGGGAATAAATCCCCGATCGGCCGGAAATTGACCGCTGCCTAGGCAGTCTAGATATGAAATAATCCGCCCCTAAACGGGCTTCCCCCTACTCAGTTCAGGTGACAAATGGACGACAATCGAAAAAAAGCACTGGCCGCAGCGCTGGGACAGATAGAAAAGCAGTTTGGCAAGGGCTCAGTAATGCGCCTGGGCGATGGAGGCCCTGCCAAGGACATACAAGTAGTCTCCTCGGGCTCACTGGGCCTGGACGTGGCGCTGGGTGTAGGTGGGCTCCCCAGGGGTCGGGTCATCGAGATCTACGGCCCTGAGTCCTCTGGTAAGACGACCCTGACCCTGCATGCTATTGCCGAGGCCCAGAAGCTGGGTGGCACCTGCGCGTTTGTTGACGCCGAGCACGCCCTGGATCCGCAATACGCCCAGAAACTGGGTGTGGACGTGGACAACCTGCTCGTATCCCAGCCGGATACCGGCGAGCAGGCCCTGGAAATCACCGACATGCTGGTGCGTTCGGGTGCCGTGGACGTGGTCGTTGTTGACTCCGTGGCAGCGTTGACGCCCAAGGCGGAAATCGAAGGCGAGATGGGTGACTCCCACATGGGCTTGCAGGCGCGGCTGATGTCCCAGGCCCTGCGCAAGCTCACCGGCAACATCAAGCGTTCCAATACCATGGTGATCTTCATCAACCAGATTCGGATGAAGATCGGCGTGATGTTCGGCAATCCCGAGACCACCACCGGTGGTAACGCCCTGAAGTTCTACGCTTCGGTACGCCTGGATATCCGCCGCATTGGCGCCATCAAGAAGGGCGACGAGGTGATTGGTAACCAGACTCGCGTGAAAGTCGTGAAGAACAAGGTGTCTCCGCCGTTCCGCCAGGCAGAATTCGAAATCCTCTACGGAGAGGGTATTTCCCGCCTGGGCGAGATCATCGACCTGGGCGTGGCCCACGGCTTCGTGGACAAGGCAGGTTCCTGGTATAGCTACAACGGTGACCGGATCGGGCAGGGCAAGGAAAACGTCCGCCAGTTTCTGAAGGAAAATCCCGAGGTGGCTGGCGAAATTGAGACCGCAATCCGTGCCAAGCTGCTGCCAAGTAAGCAGGCCGCAGCTGAGGCTGCGGCTGAGGCCGAGGAGCAGGCCGAGTCCTGAGTGCGGGGCGGGATCCAGTGACAGATCACTACGAGTCGCAGTTCAGCCTGGCGGATGTCAGGCGAACTGCGATGGATCTGCTGGCGCGTCGCGAGCACTCCGTCCTGGAGTTACGCAGGAAACTCGAAAAGCGGGACATGTCGGGCGAACTGGTCGAGCAGGCGTTGCTTGGCTTGATCGAAGACGGGTTGCTGCACGAGGGGCGATTCGCGGAGAGTTTTGTTTCCTCCCGAATCCGCAAAGGGCAGGGGTCGCTTCGTATCCGCGCAGAGCTTTCCGAAAGAGGTGTTTCCCAGGCCTTGATTGAGCAGGCCCTGGCTGAAGCGGAGTGCGACTGGTTTGAATTGGCGGCCCAGGTTCGCATTAAACGTTTTGGTTACGATCTTCCCGCCGACTTTCCCCAAAAGGCGAAACAACTGCGATTCCTGCAGTACCGCGGCTTCACAAGCGAAGAAATTCGTTTCGCGGTTGGCGACAACCAGGCCCCTGCGGGTTAGGATTAGAGGTTGATCGCGGTGCAGCCCTCCCGGGGCAGGCACGATACTTTGTTTACTTGATTCGGATGCAGTGAAGCACATGAAAAGCGCTGAAGTCAGACAGAAATTCCTGGAGTTCTACCAGAGTCGAGGCCATGAAATCGTGGCTTCCAGCCCCCTGGTTCCAGGCAATGATCCCACCCTGTTGTTCACAAACGCAGGAATGGTTCAGTTCAAAGACTTGTTCCTGGGCAAGGAAAAGCGCAGCTATAAGCGTGCAGTCAGTTCCCAGCGCTGTGTGCGGGCCGGCGGCAAACACAATGACCTGGAGAACGTGGGTTATACCGCCCGTCACCACACCTTCTTCGAGATGCTGGGGAATTTCAGTTTCGGGGACTACTTCAAGCGGGAGGCGATTGCCTCCGCCTGGGAGTTTGTCACCAAGGAGCTGGGTCTGCCGGCAGATCGCTTGTGGGTTACGGTCTTCAAAGACGATGACGAGGCCGCGGATATCTGGATCAAGGAAATTGGTGTGGATCCCGCCCGGCTGAGCCGCCTGGGCGAGAAAGATAATTTCTGGGCCATGGGGGACACGGGTCCTTGCGGTCCTTGCAGTGAGATCTTTTACGATCACGGCCCTGACGTGGCCGGTGGGCCGCCAGGGACGCCTGAGGAAGATGGCGACCGCTACGTGGAAATCTGGAACCTGGTTTTCATGCAGTTCGATCGATCCGAAGACGGCACCTTGACGCCGCTACCCAGGCCTTCGGTAGATACCGGTATGGGCCTGGAGCGCATCTCTGCGGTAATGCAGGGTGTGCACAGCAACTACCAGATCGACCTGTTCGCCAACCTGATAGGCGCCACCGCCGATATCATCGGTGTGAAGCAGCGGGATTTGCCTTCCCTGTATGTTATCGCCGACCACATACGTGCCTGTAGCTTCCTGATCGTGGACGGCGTCCTGCCCTCCAACGAAGGCCGCGGTTATGTGTTGCGACGGATCATCCGTCGGGCCATTCGCCATGGTTACAAGCTGGGCATGAGCGATCCGTTTTTCCACCTGCTGGTTGCACCCCTGGTGGCCGAAATGGGCGAGGCCTATCCCGAATTGGCGGCCAAGGCTGATCATGTGAGCAAGATTCTGCTCCAGGAAGAGCAACGGTTTGCCGAGACCCTGGATCAGGGTATGCGTATCCTGGAAGAGTCCATTGCCGGTATGCACGGCAGCGTGATTCCCGGGCGCACGGTATTCAAGCTTTACGACACTTACGGCTTCCCCGTTGACCTTACCGAGGACATCGCCAGGGAGCGCCAGCTGACCCTGGATCACGCCGGCTTCAAGCAGGAAATGGAAGCCCAGCGTACCCGGGCCAGGGCCAGCAGCATGTTCGGCTCGGTGGGCACTGCCTCGGATGCCCGGCTTGTTGCCGATTTGCCCGCTACCGAGTTCACCGGATATGAGAGCCTGGAAGGGCAGGGGAAGGTCTTGGCCCTGTTATGCGAAGGCAAGGCTGTCGAGTCCCTGGAACCGGGTCAGACCGGCCAGGTGCTGCTTGATGCCACGCCTTTTTATGCTGAAAGCGGCGGCCAGGTAGGTGACACCGGTGAGTTAGTCGGCGCCGGCAGTCATTTTAAGGTTCTGGATACCCAGAAGTTGGGTGATGCTGTCAGCCATATTGGCGAATTATCCGGGGGAGCTATCAAGTTAGGCGAGACCCTGACCGCAAAGGTTGATGCACAGCGCCGTCAGGCGATTGTCCTGAACCATTCGGCCACCCACTTGTTGCACGCTGCGCTGCGCGCGGTGCTGGGAGAGCATGTGAGCCAGAAAGGCTCCAGGGTTGCCCCTGAACGCCTGCGTTTTGATTTTTCTCACTACGAGGCCCTCACCAGCGAGCAACTGCGACAGGTTGAAGACCTGGTGAATGAGCAGGTGCGTGAAAATGGCGAAGCCAGGACTGCGGTCATGGGTTATGACGAGGCCATTGAGGCCGGCGCCATGGCCTTGTTCGGAGAAAAATACGGGGAGCATGTCCGGGTCTTGAAGATCGGCGACTTTTCTACCGAGTTGTGTGGTGGCACCCATGTGGTCCAGGCCGGTGATATTGGCCTGATGCGCATTGTCTCGGAGTCAGGTGTGGCGGCAGGTGTGCGTCGCATCGAGGCGCTTAGCGGCAAGGCTGCCCTGGACTGGACCCGGGCGCAGGATGACCAGTTGGGCGAGTTGGCGGACATGGTGAAGGGTCCGAAAGAGGACCTGGGCGACAAGGTGCGACAGTTGCTTCAGCGTAACCGCAGTCTTGAGAAAGAACTGGAGAAGCTCAAGAGCCAGTTGGCAGGCGGGCGCAGCACCGACCTTGCAGACCAGGCGGTGGATGTGAAGGGCGTGAAAGTCGTCGCGGCTCGCCTGGAAGGCGCGGATCGCAAGACCTTGCGAACAGCAATGGACCAGTTGAAAGACCGACTGGGTTCAGCGGTGATCGTGCTTGCCGCCGTGACGGGTCCCGAAGAATTGGCGCTGATTGCCGGCGTGACCAAGGACCGAATGGGGCAGGTCAAGGCGGGAGACCTTATTAATGCTGTTGCCCAGCAAGTTGGAGGCCGTGGCGGCGGCCGTCCGGATATGGCCCAGGCTGGTGGTTCTGATGTGTCCAAGCTGGACGAGGCACTGGGTTCTGTCGTTGCCTGGGTTGAGGAACGTCTGGGCTGATCGTCTGTTTGCTGGTGAACAGGCGTGCATTTCATCCCCCGTGAACAGGCATGACTGGGTCA
>JBFFTZ010000117.1:0-7641 GCA_041571575.1 Gammaproteobacteria bacterium
CCCGGGCCGGGACGAAGTCCTGGCATTGCTGGAGGCCGAGGGTAGGCCCCTGGCAGCCAGGGAAATTTTCTCTGCCCTGAAGCTTAAAGGCGAGCCCAAGCGCCAGGCCATGCGCAAGCGCCTGGGGGCCATGGGCCGGGACGGGCAGCTGATTATCAATCGCAAGGGCGAGTACTGCCTGACCGCGCGGATTCACCTGGTGACCGGAGTGGTCCAGGGCCATCGGGACGGGTTCGGCTTCTTGATACCCGAGGATGGCTCCGACGACGTGTTCCTGTCTGCCCGCCAGATGCGGGAAGTGATGCACGGTGACCGCATTGCGGTACGTATCAAGTCCTACGACCGCAAGGGCCGCCCCGAGGGGGCGGTGGCCGAGGTCTTCGAGCGAGCCAACACCCAGGTGGTGGGCCGCTACGTCGCCCAGGGAGGCATAGGGTTCGTGGTACCGGATAATCCCCGGATTACCCACGAGATTCTGATCGGCCCGAAGCACCGGGGAGGCGCCCAGCCAGGCCAGATTGTTATTGCCGAAATTACCGCGCCGCCGGGACAGACTACCTACCCTGTAGGGCGAATCAGCCGCGTGTTGGGGGAGGAAAACGATCCGGGCATGGAAACCGAGATTGCCGTCCACGCCCACAACCTCCCATACCTGTGGCCCGATGAGGTGGCGCAGGAGATGGTGGCATTTGGCGAGGCGGTGCCCGAGAGCGCCAAGCAGGGCCGGGAGGATCTGCGCAGGCTGCCGCTGGTCACTATCGATGGTGCTGATGCCAGGGACTTTGATGACGCGGTGCACTGCGAGCCGGATGGCAGTGGCTGGAAATTGCTGGTGGCCATTGCGGACGTATCCCACTACGTCGTGCATGGCACGGCCCTGGACGCCGAGGCCCGGAACCGGGGCACTTCCGTGTATTTCCCCAACCGGGTGATCCCCATGCTCCCCGAGGCCCTGTCCAACGGGTTGTGCTCGCTGAAACCGGATGTGGACCGGCTGTGCATGGTGTGCGAGATGCGCATAGACAAGCAGGGCAAGGTGACCCGGTCCCGGTTCTTCCGGGGCGTGATGCGATCGGCCCAGCGTTTCACCTATGAGCAAGTAGCCGGAATCATCCAGCACGGTGATGAACGACTGCGGGAACGCTTCAAGGCCAGGGTTGAGGGGCTGGAGAGCCTGTATTCCCTATACAAGGCGCTGCTGGGTGCTCGCAAGAAACGCGGCGCGATAGATTTTGAAATTCCCGAGAACACCCTGGAATTTGATGAACGGGGCAGGGTGGCTGCTATCCACGAGCGGGTGCGCAGCGATGCTCACAAGCTGATCGAGGAATGCATGATCGCGGCCAATGTGGAGGCCGCGAGGTTTCTGCGCAAGGCGCGCATTCCCTCCCTGTATAGGGTGCATGCCGGGCCCGACGAGGACCGCCTGGAAGAGCTGAAGCTGTTCCTGGCCGCCGTGGGAGTTCCGTTTAATCCCGGTTCCACCTTCAAGCCGGAAATGTTGAGCAAGGTCATTGAGCTGGTCCAGGACCGGCCCGATGCCGCCTTGATCGAAACCGTGATGCTGCGCTCCCTCGCCCAGGCCGTGTACAAGCCGGGCAGTGGCGGGCACTTCGGCCTGGCCCTGGGCGAATACGCCCATTTTACCTCGCCAATCAGGCGTTACCCCGACTTGCTGGTGCATCGGGCCATCGGGCACCTGCTGGACGGTGGCAAACCCGGCGCCTACACCTATTCGCTGGTGGAAATGGAAGGTCTGGGTGATCACTGTTCGCGTTGCGAGCGGCGTGCTGATGATGCCACCCGGGAAGCCATGGGCTGGCTGAAGACTGAATTCATGCAGGACAAGCTGGGACAGGAGTTCCAGGGCACAATCAGCGGCGTGACCCAGTTCGGGGTGTTCGTGCAGCTGGATACCCTGCAAATTGATGGTCTGGTGCACGTGAGCGCCCTGGGCAGCGAATACTTTGACCTGGACAGGCCTCGCTATCGGCTCATAGGCAGCCGAAGCGGACGTATCTTCCAGTTGGGAGACAGGCTGCAGGTCAGGGTGGCCCGTGCCAGCCTTGAGGATCGCAAGATCGACTTCGATCTGGTCAGCAAGGAAGGCGACGTGAGCCGTCACAAAGATGAGGGCGGCACCGGAAGGCGGAAGAAGGGTGGTGGGATTCGGAAAAAGAGCGGAAATCCCAAGAAAAAGCGAGAAAATGCGGCGAAAAAGTCAACAACTCCAGGAAAAAGGCAGAAAAGCGTAACGAATAAAGGTAAGTCGTGAGCGAAGGAAGTTTGATTTTCGGACACCACGCGGTGCGAGCCATGGTGGCGCGTTCGGCGTCCCGGGTGATCGAAGTTCTGCTGGTGGATGAACGCCAGGACAAGCGCATGAACGAGACTCGCCAGCTGGTGGAGCAGGCCGGACTGCCGGTGAAGCGCCTGGGTCGCAAGGACCTCAACCACCTGCTGCCGGACGCCTCCCACCAGGGTGTGGCGGCGCGCTTGCGTGTGCCCCGTCAGTGGAACGAGCCGGAATTGCCGGATCTGGTGGCTGGTGCCGGCCCCAGACCGCTGGTGCTGATACTGGACGGTGTGCAGGACCCGCATAACCTGGGCGCTTGTATGAGAACCGCGGATGCGGTGGGGGCTTGCGCAGTTGTCGTGCCCAAGGACAGGGCAGCCAGCCTGACCCCGGCGGCCAGGAAGGTTGCCTCCGGGGCTGCGGAGACCGTACCCCTGATCCGGGTGACCAACCTGAGCCGGACTATGCTGCTGCTCAAGGAACTGGGCCTGACCCTGGTGGGGGCTGATGAGCGTGGTCCCGCCATGTACCACCAGGCGGACCTGGGTGGCCCGCTGGCGCTGGTTATGGGCGCAGAGGGCAGAGGTCTGAGGCGCCTTACTTCAGAGCGTTGTGATGTCCTGGTGCGACTGCCCATGGAGGGTATTGTAGAGAGCCTGAACGTGTCGGTGGCCCTGGGGGTCATGGCTTACGAGGCGGTTCGCCAACGCTCGCTGTAGTATTCCCGGGTTCCAGATTGTTTCCGGCCTTGCTCAAGCTATTGAAAGAACTTGGATTGGCTTGTTTTTAGCCGGGTCCTTGGGTACCATTGCCGGCCCTTGGACAGGTCTATGCCTGCCAGGGTTTTAAATTTCTCTCTGCCTCACCACCAATTGGGAGGCCCAAAGCCCGAAGGGAGCTACAATGAGACATTACGAAGTGGTCTTTCTGGTCCACCCGGATCAGAGCGAGCAGGTTCCTGCCATGCTCGAACGTTATAAAGGTATGATCCAGACCGGCGGTGGTGTAATCCACCGTGAGGAAGATTGGGGCCGTCGCCAGTTGGCATACCCCATCAACAAGATTCACAAGGCCCATTACCTGATGCTGAATATTGAGTGCGGTCAGGAAAGCCTTGATGAGCTGACGACCCTGTTCAAGTTCAATGATGCAATCATTCGACACATGGTCCTCGGCCGCGAAGAGGCCGTCACCGAACCCTCGCACATGGCCAAGTCCGTGGAAGAGGAGCGTCGTCGCGAAAGCGAGCGCGCTGAACGTGATGCCGCACGTGCCCCTCGTGAAACCGAAGGTAGTGAAGCCGAAGGTAGTGAAGCCGAAGGTAGTGAAGCCGAAGGTAGTGAAGCCGAAGGTAGTGAAGAGGAAGCCAGTGCTGATGATGACGATGCTCCCGCCGAAGAATCTGAAGACGATTCCTCGGAAAAAGAGTAAGTCACCGTATCTTTGCTGAATTGAATTCGATAGAGGATTAAGCCATGTCACGTTATTTTCGTCGCCGCAGGTTCTGCCGCTTCACTGCTGATGGTGTTAAAGAGATTGATTACAAGGATCTCAACACCCTGAAGAATTACATCACCGAGACCGGGAAGATCGTTCCCAGTCGTATTACCGGTACCAAGGCAAATTATCAGCGTCAGCTGGCCACCGCTGTAAAGCGTGCCCGCTTCCTGGCGCTGCTGCCGTACACCGATAGCCACTAGGGCTATGTTCGCTGCCTCGCATCGGTTGTGTGGGGTAGTGATTATTGAATACTGATGAACGGTATCCTGCGTTGGATTATGCAGAGGCAGCACCGCCAGGTCACACTGGTTGCTGCGTTGTCTTTGCTTCCGTTTCTTGGAGTGCTTAGCAGCGGTTTGCTCGCCCTGATTGCTCTGCAACGAGGGGTCAAACAGTCGCTGATGACCGCCGCGCTTGCCATGGTCTTACTGGCTGGTGTGGCCCTGGTCTCCGGGGGTGACCCGGTACCCATGCTGGAAGTGACCGGCGTGATGTGGGGCCCGGTACTACTGCTGGCTGGATTGCTGCAGGGGTACCGATCGCTAAGTCTGGTTTTCCAGGTGGCGGCGATCCTCGGGGTGGTAGCTGTTTCTTTGGTGTTGGTCGTGTTGCCTGACCCGGCAAGTGTGCTGGGCGAAGTAATGGGACCGGTGAAGGAACAGTTCAGTGCTGCTGGGCAGGAATTGTCCGAGGAAAGCTGGAACTCGATTTTTCGGGTAATGCCGGGAGTCATGACCGGGCTTGTTATGCTGGTTTGCCTGGCCGGCGTGTTTGTAGGCCGGGTATGGCAGGACGGGTTGGAGGAGCTTGCGGGACGTTTTGGAGCTGAATTCCGGCAGTTGAAGTTGGGAACAGTTCTGACCGCAGTGTCCACACTGGTCATTGTAATTGCCATGCTGGTCGGCGGTCTCTGGGTTGAGAACGTGATGTGGGTTTTCGTTGTCTTGCTGATGTTGCAGGGCCTGTCGTTAGCTCACTTCCTGGTCTCCGAGGGCGGTTGGCCGATGGCATTGCTGATAGTGGTTTACGGAATGCTGGTGCTGCTTTTGCAGGTGGCGCTTCCACTGTTGGCGATGCTTGGATATTTGGATAACTGGTTCGGCTTGCGTCAAAAACTGGCGCGGCGTGGATAATTTTTTAGGACAGATGGCCCACTGAGGGCTTGATAATACGGGTGAGATGATGGAAGTCATACTTCTGGAAAAAGTTGAAAACCTGGGTTCCATGGGCGACCGCGTAAAGGTCCGCTCAGGTTATGGTCGTAATTTCCTTCTGCCCCAGGGCAAGGCAACGCTGGCTACCGCCAAGAACATCGAGAAGTTCGAGGCGATCCGTGCGGAGCTTGAGGCCAAGTCTGCTGAATTGCTGACTCGTGCCCAGGGTCGTGCCAAGCTGCTGGACGGCGTGGTTGTGAAACTGACCGCCAAGGCCGGTAACGAAGGCAAGCTGTTTGGCTCCATCGGCAACGCCGATATCGCCGCTGCTCTGACCGCACAGGGTGTGGAAATTGAGCGTCGCGAAGTCCATATGGCCGAAGGTCCGATCCGCCAGCTTGGCGATCATACCGTCGAAGTAGTCCTGCACAGCGAACTCAGCGTTACTGTGCCGGTCGAGGTTACTGGCGAAGAGTAAGATCACCCCGCATCCCGGGGTCCACCCCCGGGGCGCGGTGTGCTATCTTGATCTGCCCTTGATTAACCTGGCGGTAATGGTCGATGGCAACTCCAATGGGTGATGATCGCTTTGACGCGATGAGCGGCACGGAAAGACTCCGGGTGCCGCCCCACTCTGTTGATGCCGAAAGAGCGGTTCTCGGCGGCCTGATGCTGGACAACAAGGCCTGGGACCGCATCGCCGATGTGGTCACCGCAGAGGATTTCTATCGCCACGACCATCGCCTGATCTTCAATGCGATCGGTGAACTGGCCGAGCGAAATCAGCCGCTAGATGCGGTTACAGTCTCCGAATTTCTTGCCCGCAACGACCAGTTGGACGAAATGGGCGGCCTGGCCTTCCTGGGTCAATTGGCCAAAGACACTCCTAGCGCGGCGAATATCCAGGCTTATGGACAAATCGTTCGTGAGCGGGCACTGCTGCGCAACCTGATCGACGTCGGTGTCGCAATCGCCGATAGCGCCTATACCTCCGACGGTCGGGATGCATCGGAACTGGTGGATGACGCAGAACGTTCGGTATTCCAAATCGCCGAGCGGGGAAAGAGACGGGGTTCTGGGTTCCAGGCCCTGAGGAAGATCCTTCCTGCCACTATCGACCGACTTGACTACCTCAGCCATACCGAAGGCGATGTCACGGGTTTATCTACCGGATTTAACAGCCTGGATGATATGACCGCAGGGCTGCAGCGAGGTGACCTGGTCATCATCGCCGGTCGCCCGTCCATGGGTAAGACTACCCTGGCGATGAATATCGCCGAGAACGCGGCAATTGGGTCGGGCAAGGCGGTGGCAATTTTCAGTATGGAAATGTCGGCCGAGCAGATCAGCTTCCGAATGATTGGTTCCATCGGTCGGGTTGACCAGTCCAATTTGCGCCGGGGAAATTTCAACGACGAGGACTGGAACCGTATTAATTCCGCCGTCGCGATCATGTCTGAGGCAAAGATCTACATTGATGACACGCCGTCATTGAGTCCTACCGAGGTACGTGCCCGCGCTCGCCGCCTGGCTCGCGAGAACGGCGGCCTCGGCCTGATCGTGCTGGATTACCTCCAGTTGATGCAGGTCCAGGGCAACAAGGAGAATCGGGCCACGGAAATTTCCGAGATTTCCCGATCGCTGAAAGCCCTGGCCAAGGAACTGGATTGTCCGGTTATCGCATTATCCCAGCTTAATCGAAGCGTGGAGCAGCGTACCGACAAGCGGCCCGTGATGTCCGATCTGCGTGAGTCCGGCGCGATCGAGCAGGATGCCGATGTGATTTGCTTCATTTATCGAGATGAAGTCTACGACAAGGAAACCACCCGCAAGGGCATCGCCGACATCATTATTGCCAAGCAGCGTAATGGTCCGGTGGGTGAAGTGCACCTGACCTTCCTTGGTCAGTACACCAAGTTCGAAAACCTGATGGCTGAAAGCTACGTGGATGAGGCCTTTCAGTGACAGCACTGTGCCGGGCCACAGTAGATACCCTTGCCCTCAATCACAATCTCAGACGACTACGAGAGCTTAGCGACGGGGCAAAGGTCCTGGCGGTCATCAAGGCTAATGCTTACGGCCACGGCCTGGTTCCGGTGGCCAAGGCGCTTTGCGATGCGGATGCCCTGGCGGTAGCCCGAATCGAGGAGGCGGTTGCGCTGCGCGCGGCCGGCGTTGGTCAGAGGCTTGTGCTGCTCGAGGGTGTGTTTAATCAAAATCAACTTGAGCTGGCTGCAGCAAATGCCTGTGACCTGGTTGTTCACAGCCATGAACAATTGGAGTTGTTGGAGTCCTTCGGCCGCAACAGCCGTTTCACTGTCTGGTTAAAGATCGATACGGGTATGAACCGTCTGGGGTTCAGACCAGAGGAGTTTTCCAGGGTCCTGGCACGACTACGAAATCTGCACGCTGTGCGAGAAGATCTTGTGTTGATGACTCACCTGGCCAACGCGGATATGCTCTCAAGCGATGCGACCAGCAAGCAGCTGGCGCTTTTTGAAGAGACCACCCGGGGTGTCGAGGCCGAGCGCAGCATCGCCAATTCTGCCGGTTTACTGGCCTGGCCCGAGAGTCGCGCCCAGTGGGTGAGGCCTGGTCTCGCCTTGTTTGGTGTGTCGCCTATCGTCGGCAAGACCGGAGAGGAATTGGGGCTTAAGCCGGTTATGCGCCTGGGAACCGAGCTCATTGCCA
>JBFFTZ010000118.1:0-7628 GCA_041571575.1 Gammaproteobacteria bacterium
AAAATTATGCAACTGATTGAAAAATATAAGATATATGGCATTTTGCCTGTTCTTGGGATAATGCTGTCCGGCCCCCAGTCCCTGCAAGCCCAGGAGGACCCGGAGTATGTGGCCGAGCCAACTGTCGTGCTGGAGGACCAGGCGGGGACCGAGTTGCTGAGCGCCGCAGAATTGGCTGAGCTGGTGGGCCCCATCGCCCTGTATCCGGACGACCTGGTGGCGATTGTCTTGCCTGCCGCGACCTATCCGCTGCAGATTGCCCAGGCGGCAGATTTTTTGGAGCGCCTGGAAAATGATTCCAGCCTGGAGCCCGATGAAGACTGGGATGACTCTGTGGTTGCCTTGCTGAACTATCCCGAGGTCGTCACGATGATGAATGACGACCTGACCTGGACCTGGCAGCTGGGCAATGCGGTGTTGAATCAGCAGGCCGATGTTGTGCAGGCAATCGGTGGATTCAGGGACCAGGCCTATGCAGCCGGCAATCTCAAGAGTGATGATCACCAGAACGTGGTGGTCGAAGAGGATGTCATCGAGATCACCCCGGCGGATCCCGAGGTGATTTATGTGCCCTATTACGAACCCGCCCAGGTGGTGGTGGTTCAGCGCGCACCCGTCTATCACTACTATCCCTATGCCTACCCGGTTTATTACTACCCCTATCCTTACGGGTATTCATTCTCTGCCGGATATTTCTGGGGTGTGACCACGGCCTTCACTATCGGCTGGCACAGTCACTACATACACCAACATCATTATTACTATCCCAGTCACCCTTACTACAGTCACCACTATTACCCGCGTCATTACACGCGTTATTACCCGCCTGCCAGAAATCCTGTGCGTCCGGCTCCTTACCGCGCCAACTACGATCGGCATGACCGGTATTCCGGCGGGGATCGCTGGGTATCTCAGAATCGCCACGGTTCCAGGCCGGTTCGATGGAGTGAGTCGGGAAGAAGCGCTAGCAGAGTGGATGGCAACCTGGTGCGTGGTGGCTCTACTCGCAATCGTTCCACGGCCCAGATCTCTTCGGAGTACCGCAGTGCCCTGGCACAGGACAGCAGTCTGAGGCAGGTGCGAAGCTCGGATTCGCGTGTTTCCCGTGGCACTGAGACCCGGGGTACCGGCTGGAAGGAAAGGCAGCTGACCGCAGACTCAGGTCGTAATCAAGGCAACGCGGTTAGCCGCAACAGTCGCGACCAGCGTTCATGGCGTCGTCCTGGAAAGGAATCCGTCAGCACAGCCCAGGCCCAAAGGCAGGATGAGGCACTGACTACCCAGCGAAGCAATTCGGCGACAAACACGGGGGGCAGAAGTACCCGCGTGGCCTCGAACCGCAACACCGGGGATTCGGTTCAGCTTCAGCGACAGCTGCGCCAGGGACTTGAGCAGGATACCCGTCAGCGCCAGGCGCGCACCCAGGACAGCGATACGCGTTCACAGGCAGGGCGGGTGAGTTCGGATTCTTCCCGTTCACGGTCAACTAATGCGGCTGCCAGTCGCTCTTCCCAGATCGGCAATCAGGTGAGGCAGAGTTTGCAGCAGGATACGCGGCAACGCAGCACCCGCAATGAAAGTGGTAATACGGGTAGCCGCGCCATTGCCAATCAAGGCAGGAACCAGGCTACGAATTCATCCACTAGCCGTGAGACCTACAGGGGACAGGCCAGTGATAATTCACGCAGGACCACCAGGGAACAATCGGCGGCTCCCCAGGTGAGGTCGCAGCCTGCTCCTCAAGTAAGATCAGAGCCTGCTCCCCGGAGTCAGCCCGAGGTGAAATCTGAAAGCCGTCCCGCCCCAAGGCAAGAATCCCGGCGTGAATCATCTGGCGGCAAGTCGCGCTCAAGCTCCAGCAGGCAGAAGTCGCGGGGCAAGCCTCGTTAAGTTAAATCGCCGGTAGGCTGGAAGACTTGCCGACCTTAGAGAACGACTAAACAGGCACCGGGAGAACATCTCTCGGTGCCTTTCTCGTGTTAGGATTCTGCGCAGCACCGATACAGGTGCAAGGACACACGAGACAGATAAAAAATAATGGCAGACGATAATTCCCCAGATTTATCGGGCAAACGTTTTGGAACAGTCGGTGGCAGGGCCGATGCCGAATTATTCGGAAAGGATCTGACGGTTGCAGAGCATAGCAACCTCATCGATCTTGATAACTTGTTACACGACAGTTGGGCGCTTGGAGAGAAGTTGGTACTGGGCTGGGCGCCAAGCAACGGTGGCATCGCCCTGCTGATTGCGCCGCATTATTTTCTTGCCGACCAGATTCAAAGCGCCCCCATGGGGAGCATCAGTCTTGACCAAGGCATTTATCGGGAACTGGTATCCAGTCCCAAGCAGCGCGAATACCAGCGACTTGAACAGTTGGCGAGTGAATTGGGCCTGTCTGTGGTACATGCGCCCATGCAGCATTCCCTTAGTGGTCATACCCGCGAGATCGAGGCGATTGAACGCATCGTCCGTCGTTATAGCCTGAATTATTCTGACAACAGGGCGGTTGCCCTGTTTGACATCGTCGGCTTCAGTTTGCTCACCCCGTTTGAGCAGATGACCCAATTGAACAGTCTGTCCTATTCGTTAAATTCGGCCCATAGCCGGATGTTGACCAAGAAGATTGATATTCGCTTTGCCCGGTCTAACACCGGTGACGGGTTCTATATCTGGAATCGTGACGAGGGCGATAACGCCAACACCAACCTCTATCACTTCATGCACCTGGTCCTGGCAGATAACGCGATCGCCAGGCGCAAGGGCAGGGGCAAGGTTGTTCCAATCTTGAGGACCTGTTTCCACCTGGGTAGTTGCTACGAGTTTTACCAGGCGGAAAGCCTGAGTCCCATGCTCTATAGTTATCTCGTGGGCGATGTGACAATTGAGTTGGCGCGCATGGTGGAGAAAGCCCTGCCGGGCCAGATCATGGTGGGCGAGTTCAAATTAACCCAGCCGCCGTCACGAGAGAGCATGTTGAATCCCGAGGAATTCGATGCGATTCGCTTCATGGACATTGCCCAGGAACACCTGGGGAAACTCAATGGCCTGGAATTGGCAGGGGAGCCCATCAATTCCATCAAGTGCTATCTCACGGGTGAACTGATGTCCTCGGGTGGCTATAGCGTTCGCCGTCTTGAAATTCATGACAAGCATGGTATTGCCCATCACGCTTTCAATGCCAAGGTGAATATTTACCGCCAGCGGGCCGAGCCCATCTACCTGGGTATCGAGGACCGCAGCCTGGGTCTGACAGGGCGCCTCGACAGCTAGGGAGTCTCTGATTTATTCATGGACTTGTATCTTGAGGCCAAAAAATCCAGCTTCTGTGTTGCCAATCTTCACGATAGCACCACTATCGCGTGCGATTAGCGCCTTGAATCTGACTTTTTTCGCTCCCAATCTGCTAAGCCCAGAATAAATCAGAGGCTCCCTGGGACTTTTCTGCCCCGGCGCCTGTTTGAACCTTCCACAGGCTCGCATAAATGCCATTGCGTTCCAGCAATTCGGTATGTTTTCCGGATTCCACGACGCGTCCCTTGTCCACCACGTGAATGGTGTCGGCGTGAACGATGGTGGACAGTCTGTGGGCGATGATCACGGTCGTGCGAGTATGGGAAATGCGCAGCAGGGAACGCTGTATGGCGGCTTCGGTTTCGTTGTCCACCGCGGAGGTTGCCTCGTCCAGGATTAATACTGGCGGATCCTTTAGCAGGGCCCGGGCAATTGACAGTCGCTGACGCTGACCGCCGGATAGCTTCTGTCCGCGCTCACCCACCAGGGTGTCAAAACCCTGCGGCAGGTCTTTGATGAACTCGCTGGCTTCAGCCGCGTCAGCGGCTGCCTGGATTTGTTCGAAGCTCGCCCCTGGCGACCCGTAGGCGATGTTTTCCCTGACGCTGCCATGGAACAGGAACACGTCCTGGCTGACCAGTCCTATCTGCCGGCGAAGACTGTCCAATTGCAATTGCTCAATCGGTTGGCCGTCGAGCAGGATGCTGCCCCCGGTAGGCGCGTAAAAACGCAGCAGCAGCTTGACGAGTGTGCTCTTGCCCGACCCGGTCTGGCCCACGAAGGCCACCGTGCTGCTGGTTGGAATATCCAGGGTAATGTCGTGCAAAACAGGCTGATTTTCGCCGTAGGAAAAGTTTACGCCCTGGTACTGGATATGACCGTTGACCTTGGCCGGGGTCATTGCATCGGCCCGGTCGCGAATGCGCACCGGCACTTCAATGAGGTCAAGAATGCGCCGAGAGGAGGCCATGGCCCGCTCGAAAAGGTCGACAGTTTCGGCCAGGCTGGTGAGGGGCCACAACAGGCGCTGGGTCAGGAACACCAGAACGCCGTATGCACCGACGTTGAGATCGCCGTTCAAGGTCATCCAGCCGCCGACCAGGAAAGTGGCCAGGAAGCCGGCAAGAATCGCCATACGAATAATCGGAATAAAGGCCGAACTGATTGCGATGGCCTTGCGATTGGCCGCCACGTAGGCCTGGCTTTCCTGGCGTACGCCCTCGGCCTCGAATTCCTCGGTGGCGAAACTCTTGATGGTGGTGATGCCGGAGATGTTTCCCGAGAGTCTGGCAGCCAGCATACCAACCCGGTTACGCACCTCGGCGTAAAGCGGTTGGGCCCGGCGCTGAAAGTAAAACGCCCCGATTACGATGATCGGGATCGGGGTAAACGCCATCAACGCGATAAAGGGAGAGACCGCAAAAAACACACCGCCGACGGCGACCAGGGTGGTCACCACCTGGATCAGGCTGTTGGCGCCGCCATTGAGGAAGCGTTCCAGCTGGTTGACGTCGTCGTTGAGGATAGAGACCAGGTTGCCGGTGCTGCGATCCTCGAAGTAGGCCAGGTCCAGGCGCTGCACATGCTCATAGGCATCCAGGCGCATGGCGTGTTGCAGGTCCTGGGCCAGGTTTCGCCACATCACCAGGTGCAGATATTCGAACAGGGATTCACCCATCCAGATCAACAGGGTCAGAGCCGCCAGCAGCAGCATCTGCCACTTGGGGTCGCTGATGCCCAGGCCGGCCACGAAGGAATCCTGCTGGCGTACTACCACGTCGATCGCGATACCGATGAGAATTTCCGGCATGACGTCGAACAGCTTGTTCAGGGCCGAGCACAGGGCTGCCAGCGTGATCCGACGGCGGTAGCCGCCGGCGTAGCGCAACAAGCGGCCCAGGGCCTGGAAGGAGGAAGGAGTGGATTCTGACATGGACGGAGTCTAGCAAATGATGACCCAGGATGAGGCGTATTTGTCCGTCATAGCCTGGCCCCGGGGAAGGGTGGGTCTCCGGGAGATGCCGTTACCCTCCCGCACCGGCAAGCCCTATCCTTGACCAGACGCTTTGTTTTGTTCAAAAGGGTCCAGGTGCAAGCTTTATGGATGTAAACTGAACGGAGCATTCAATGCTGAGTGTGCATGGACAGCGCAAGGCGAGCAAAGGATTAATCGTACGGCACGGAGCGGCTAGACAGTGGAAGGTAAAATCAGTGTTCTGACCTATGCGGTACGTGGCCGCGTAGTGCTCAAATACTGTGGCCAGTTAGCGTTAATGCTGGCGATCCTGACCCTGGCGCCACTCGCGGTTGCGTTGCTGCAAGCCGAGTGGGCCACTGCGCTGCGCTATGCGTTAGTGTGCGGTGGGTTGCTAATTGCCGGTACCGGGATGGCGCGTCTGCCGGCACCGGATCAAATCCAGGACAACGAAGCCCTCACGATCACAGCCGCCGCCTTTTTGTTTGCACCATTGTGCATGTCCTGGCCTCTGTTGACGGCCGGTATGCCGTATATGGACGCTTTATTTGAAGTGATTTCCGGCGTAACCACCACCGGCCTGTCGACACTGGGCAGCATTGAACATCGCTCCGCCACGTTTTTGTTCGCGCGCGCCTGGATGCAGTGGTATGGCGGACTTGGTATCGTGGTGCTGTCGGTTGCCCTGCTGATGGGACACCAGGCGGCAGTGCGGCGTTTGGCCGATCCGCTTGAAAGCGGTGAAACACCGCTGGTCGCAGCGCATACCCATGCCCGGCACAGCCTCATCATCTACCTGGGTCTCACCGCGTTGGGACTGATCCTGGTGTGGGCGCTCACGGGTGATGGTTTCAACGCCTTACTACATGTCCTGGCGGCGGTTTCTACCGGCGGCTTTTCCAGTTTCGACGCCAGCCTGGCGGGGTTGGGCACCGCCGCCGCCGTGGCGGTGATAACCATTTCATTTCTTGGTGCAGTTTCGCTGCCCTTGTACTGGCGCATGCTGCATGCAGGATGGGGTCGGGGAGTGAGCGCCTTTTTCGCCGATATCGAATTGCGCGCACTACTGGTTGGCGGTCTATTGGTAGGCGGCTTGCTGAGCTGGCTGGCCTGGGTTCATGGAACCGATGCACCTTGGTATCACGGACTGATGATGGGCTTTTCGGCCCAGACCACCACCGGCTTTAGTTCCATGCCGGTGTCGGAAATGGACTCCGCATCAAAGCTGTTGATGATTATTTCCATGCTGGTGGGCGGAAGTATTGGTTCGTCTGCCGGTGGCTTCAAACTGTTACGACTGCTGGTCCTGTTGCGCCTGTTGCAGACGATGATGAATCGTCTGGCGACGCCCCCTCATGCCGTAGTCGAACCCTCCCTTGCAGGACATAAACTTGCCACCGAGGATTTATTGCAGGCGCTCCAGCTTATCCTGCTCTTTGTTGGCCTGATCGCATTGTCATGGCTGCCATTTCTCTTGTATGGCTATGACCCACTTGATGCCTTGTTCGAGGTAGTTTCAGCCAGTGCTACGGTGGGTTTGAGTACCGGGATCAGCCGTCCGGAGCTTGAAACCGTGCTGAAGGGCGTACTGTGTTTTGACATGCTGGCCGGGCGTCTGGAGATCATCGCCCTGCTGGTCATCTTGTACCCGCGGAACTGGGTTGGGCGACGGGAGAAAATACGATGAAAGCTGTATTCGTTGGAGCAAGTGACCTGACCAACATGACGGCCCGTGAACTGCTGGGTGATGGTCATGCTGTGATCATTATCGAGATCGACAAGGACCGGATTGACGAACTGAGTGAGGAACTGGATGCCGGTTTTATCCACGGCGATGGCAGCAAGCCGGCGATTCTGCGTGAGGCGGGTCCAACTGACACAGATTTTTTGTTCTGTCTGTCCGGAAATGACCAATACAATATCATCGCAAGTCTGGTGGGCCGATCACTGGGGTATGAACGTGTCGTGACATGCATTGAAGATCCCTCCTATGAGCATATCTGTATTGAGCTTGGACTGGCGGATACCATCATTCCGGGCCGCACGATTGCTCGTTACCTGGCGGATATGTGCGCGGGTCAGAATCCGCTGGAGGTATCGGCTGTAATTAAAGGTGATGCACGTGTATTTTCTTTTGTCGCCGGAAAATCCGATGTCGGACCCCTGGCAGAACTTGAATTGCCCGGTGGGAGCAGGCTGATGTTTTTATATCATGACGATGAATTCATGCTACCCGATGCCGACACCGAACTGCACGAGGGCGATGAGGTAGTGCTGATTTCCAATAGCAAGGCCCTGCCCGAGCTGAAAGACCGTTGGAGCAACGTCCCGGGTGATTAGACCGTGTGACTGGCCGGTGCAA
>JBFFTZ010000119.1:0-7625 GCA_041571575.1 Gammaproteobacteria bacterium
ACGTGGGATACGCGATCAAAAAGGTATCGGCCAGCGACGCTGCAGAAGCCTGGAAGTTGTTCGACGAAATGCTGGCCTACGATGCATGAGCTGTCGGTTTGCCAGGCCCTTGTAGAACAGGCTGAACGGATTGCCCGTGAACGCCAGGCGAGGGTCATCAGACTGATGCTGAAAATTGGACCCTTGTCGGGCGTGGAGTCGGAATTATTGCGAAGGGCTTTTCCCCTGGCCAGCGCGGGAACGTGCTGCGAGGGTGCTGCACTGGAAATCCTGGCCGCGCCGGTAACCGTGTATTGCCCTGACTGCAGGGTTACCTCGGAGGTGGCGGCCAACAAGTTGCTTTGCCCCGAATGTGGCAACTGGCGGACGAGCCTGGCATCAGGGGATGAAATGGTGCTACAGACAGTGGAGTTGGAGACCCGGGTCGGCAACGGCAATGAGTCCACCCGCCAACGCTGAGGAGTTAGCAATGTGTGATACATGTGGCTGCAACATTACGCCGGGAAATAAACACCTGGTGGAGGCCGGCGGAAAGTTCTCTCACAGTGCCTCGGGACACGAGTCGGTGGAGGTTCTACAGAACCTGTTGTCGGAGAACGATCACCAGGCTAATCACAATCGGGAGCACTTTCGCCGCCATGGGGTGTTGGTGATCAACCTGATGTCCTCACCCGGGGCGGGCAAGACCAGCCTGCTTGAGGCAACGGTCCGGGCGTTGGGCGGCAAACTGGGCATCGCAGTGATCGAGGGTGACCTGGAAACCGAGAACGATGCACAACGCTTGCGTGAGTGTGGAATCCCCGCGGTGCAAATCACAACCGGCAGCGCTTGCCACCTGGACGCCCACATGGTCCACCAGGCGTTACACCAGATGTCCCTCGACAATATAGATGTGTTGTTTGTAGAGAACGTGGGCAACCTTGTTTGTCCGGCGAGTTTTGACCTGGGTCAGCATATCAATGTCGCCTTGCTGTCAGTTCCCGAGGGTGATGACAAGCCAGCCAAGTACCCGGTGATGTTTAGATCAGTGGATGCGGTCGTGCTTTCCAAGACTGACCTGCTTCACGTCTTGCCGGAGTTTTCACCCCAGCGTGCCGAGACTGCGCTGCGCGGCCTGGCCAGCGAGGCGCCGCTATTGCATGTAAACGTGCGAAGTGCGGAAGGCCTGCAGCCATGGCTGGACTGGCTGGGTGAGCAGATTGCCGTGTTCAAGAGCGTCAGGGAAACCGGCGCCATGGGGCATTTCAGACCCGTGACGGGCCAGGCACACGTATTAACTCATCCACACCTGAGCCAGTTCACGCCCAGGGAGGACGATGGATGAGTGACCGGGCCCGCAGGCTGCTTGAGTCCATTCGGGGCATGGAATTGCCCCGGAAAGTGAAACTCATGAATGTTTGCGGCGGGCATGAAAGATCAATTTCCCATGCCGGCATTCGAGGGGTGTTGCCACCACAGGTCGAGTTGATACCCGGGCCCGGGTGCCCCGTGTGTATCTGTCCCGAAGAGGATGTGTACGAGGCCATTCAGCTCGCGTTGAATGAGCCGCTGACCTTGCTGGCGTTTGGGGACATGCTCCGGGTGCCGGTGAACGTTCCCCGCAGTGAGCCCCGTTCGCTGGAGCAGGCAAAGGCCGCAGGCGGCGATGTGCGTCCTATCGCGACACCCATGGAAGCGGTGCGAATTGCGCGGCAGCAGCCCGACAGACGAGTGGTTTTTTTCGCTGCCGGTTTTGAAACCACCATTGCGCCCGTGGCCGCCATGCTGGCCGAGGGCGTGCCGGATAATCTCCTCGTACTGCTGTCCGGCAGGCTGACTTGGCCCGCCGTGGCGCTGTTGCTTGATTCGGGTGAACCGGGTTTCGACGCCTTGATTGCACCGGGTCACGTGGCCACTGTCATGGGCTCCGAAGAGTGGGAGTTTGTTTCCACAAAGCACGGAATCCCGGCCGCGGTGGCGGGGTTTGAGAGTGAGTCCTTGCTGGCGGCCATGCACTCGGTGCTGCGACAGCTACAGGAAGGAAAGCCGAGCCTGGAAAATTGCTATCCCTCGGTGGTCAGTCCCGGGGGGAATCCGGTTGCCAGGGCCTTGCTGGCAAAGACCATGGATGTGGTGGATGCCAACTGGCGCGGGATAGGCAGTATTGCCGGGTCGGGATTTTCCCTGGCGAAGGAATTCCGCTCCCACGATGCACGGGTGCAGTTACCTTCCTATCATGACGACGCTCGCAAGAGAGTCGGAGAAATGCCTCCTGGCTGTGATTGCGCCAGCGTCGTACTTGGAAAGATTTATCCAAACCAGTGCAAGCTGTATGGAAAGGCCTGCGTGCCTCGTAATCCGATTGGACCGTGCATGGTCTCTGACGAGGGGGCGTGTCGAATCTGGTGGTCAGGCGGCATCCGGAACACCGATGCGCAGGACGCGAAGCCGACCCTACGGGCGGAATGAGCCATGGCCTCCCACCCTGCAGGCAGCCCGCCATCTGGTGATGAAACCCTCTGTGTCTTCCTGCATGTGACGGGGCATGTGCAGGGCGTGGGGTTTCGGCCCCATGTTTACCGGCTTGCTCATGAGCTGGGCCTTGTTGGCTGGGTGCGAAATGCCATGGGCCAGGTGGAAATCGTGGTGCAGGGCCCTGGCAGCGTGGTGGAAGAGTTTGTTGATTGCCTGATTCATCGGGCGCCGCCTCTTTCGAAACCGGTACTGGAACGTCGGAAGCCAATGCAGTGCCAGGCGTTCGATGATTTCGACATTCGTGTCAGTGAGTCCGGTTCGGCCGCCAGGGTGTTCATTCCGCCGGATTACTTTTGCTGCGATGACTGTGTGCAGGACATTAATACCCCCGGCAATCGTCGCTACCGATATCCATTTACGAATTGCACCCAGTGTGGTCCGCGCTACACCCTGATCCGGGCGCTGCCTTACGATCGGCCGAACACTTCCATGGCCGGTTTTCCGCTGTGCGAAGAATGCCTGGCTGAATACAAGAATCCGCTGGACAGACGATTTCATGCCGAGCCGGTGGCCTGCCCGGACTGCGGTCCGTCATTGAGCCTGGTCAGTGCCGGGGAAATTGTTGCCCAGGGCAATGATGCCCTTGCCTGCACCGTGGCCGAGCTGCGCAAGGGAAAGATCCTGGCGGTGAAGGGTGTCGGCGGGTATCACTTGATGTGTGATGCTCGCAACGACGAAGCGGTGCAACGCCTGCGGGAGCGAAAGGCTCGCCCCGATAAACCGCTTGCGGTCATGTTTCCTCAATCCGGTGAAGACGGTCTGGACACCCTGCGTGGGCAGGTGAGCCTGGACGGTCACACCGCAAAGGCAATTTCAGGCCCGGCCCGGCCTATAGTGCTCGTTCCCCGACAGGCCGAATCTGACCTGGCCCGTGGCGTGGCCCCGGGGCTGGCGGAACTGGGCGTTTTCCTGCCATACAGCCCTTTGCACCACCTGTTGCTGGCAGATTTTGATGGTCCCCTGGTTGCCACATCCGGAAACTTGAGCGGTGAGCCGGTGCTGACGTCCCAGCGTGCTGCCGAAACCCGGCTAGCGGCGGTGGCCGATCTTTTTCTTCACCACGACCGGCCCATCGTCCGCCCTGCCGATGACCCGGTATTGCGCCCCATTGATGGCGTGTTGCGACCCATGCGCCTGGGTCGGGGTTCGGCGCCCCTGGAAATGACATTGCCCGGCAGACTGTCGGAACCGGTGTTGGCCCTGGGCGGGCAAATGAAAAACACCCTGGCGCTCGCATGGGATGATCGGCTGGTGGTGTCTCCCCATATTGGAGAGATGTCCAGTGCCCGGAGCCTGGAGGTATTCGAGCAGGTGGCGGGAGACTTGCAGAGCCTCTATGGCGTGCGGGCGAAACGCCTGCTGGTGGATGCCCACCCGGCTTACACCGCCCGGGGCTGGGCCCGCCAACAGGGTTTGCCGATGAGCAGCAGTTTTCATCACCACGCCCATGCTTCTGCATTGATGCTGGATAACGCCTGGGAGGAGTCCTGCCTGGTGTTTGCCTGGGACGGCGTGGGCTTGGGCGAGGACGGCACCCTGTGGGGAGGCGAGACCTTGCTTGGCCGACCCGGCTCCTGGAAACGGGTCGCCAGCTTCAGGCCATTCAGGATTCCCGGTGGCGACCTGGCCGCCCATGCCCCCTGGCGCAGCGCCGCCGGCTTGTGTTGGGAGGTTGGCATACGCTGGCATGACTGCCCCGATACGGGCCTGGTGCGCCAGGCCTGGGAGAGGGGTCTGAATTCGCCCTATACCAGTGCGGTGGGACGGCTGTTCGATGGCGCGGCCGCCTTGCTTGGTCGCCATGACACCAGTTTCGAAGGCCAGGGACCCATGGAGCTTGAGGCCGTGTCCGGCTCAACCGAGGACTACATCGAGCTTCCCCTGGCCCCGGATTCCGGTGGCGTGCTCAGGGCAGACTGGGAGAAGTTGATTGGATTACTGGCCAACGGATCTCTTGGTTCGGCCCGGGCCGGGTCAGTGTTTCACGAGAGCCTCGCACGCTGTGTGCGGGCAAAGGCCGTGGCAATGCGGGACAAACATGGCCTCACCACAGTGGGTTTGTGCGGAGGCGTATTCCAGAATTCCCGCCTGGCCTGTCGAAGCCGCGCCTTGTTGGAAGGCTGCGGCTTTCATGTATTGCAGGCTCGCCACATACCTTGCAACGATGCCGGTATCAGTGCCGGCCAGGTCATGGAGGCGCTGGGAGGCGGCCTGGCCGAATTGTCTTGACCGGGAACACGGTGTCGCCATAGTCGGGCAGCCCCCGGCGTGCGGCCCGAAGGATCGACGCCATGCGGGTAATTGAAAATATTTTCACCTCGCTTCTCAGGCATGAATACGCCCGATCCATGTCCTTTGGTCCGATTCATGAAGAGGATGAACTGCCGACCCCGGCACCAGGGGTCAGCTATCAACTGTATCTGCACATTCCGTTTTGCCTGGTCCTGTGCCCGTTTTGTTCGTTTCACCGGGTGGAATATCAGCCGGGCTTGGCGAACCGCTATTTTGATGCATTGAGACAAGAGATACGTCGCTATGGCGAGCAGGGATTTGTGTTCGACGACCTGTATGTGGGTGGTGGTACGCCGACGGTAAACGAAGGCCAGTTACTGCGCACCATAGATATGTGCAATGAGTTGTTTCCCATCCGTGGCATATCGGTGGAAACCAATCCCAGCGATATGCGCCCCGATTTGCTGCATGCGTTGCGGGATCGCGGGGTCAGGCGATTGTCGGTGGGTGTGCAAAGTTTCGATGATGGGCTGCTCAAGTCTATGGAGCGCTACGACAAATACGGTAGCGGCCAGAGTATCGTCAGGGCTCTGGAAGGGGCTCGCGGAATTTTCCCGACCGTGAATGTGGATATGATTTTCAATCTACCTGGCCAGACCGAAACCTCCCTGGCCAGGGATCTTGAAACCTTGATGGCGGTTAAGCCGGAGCAGATTTCATACTACCCGTTGATGGTGGCCGATTCGGCCCGGCGCAGGGTGGCCGAGAGCATGGGGCCGTTGCGCAAGTCGGACAGCCGACGATTTTTTGAGCAAATCGTCAGCGCCCTGTCCCCGGTATATCAGCGTTCCACGGCATGGTGTTTTTCCACCCAGGGTGAAGCGGTGGATGAATATATTGTCCAGCGGGGTGAGTACATCGGGGCAGGCTCGGGCGCGTTCAGTTTTATGAATAGCACGATCCACGCGACCAGCTTTTCGATCAACGGTTACTGCCGTCGCGTCGCCGCCGGATCCAGCGCGATCACCCGCAGCAAGCAACTGAGTCGTCGCGAGCAGATGCGCTATGACTTCGTAATGAAATTGTTTGGACTCAGCCTGGACAAGGCCTGGCTCATGAAACGCCACGGGCGGCGGTTTTACCTGGATATGGCGTTGGAACTGCTGGGGATGCGTTTGCTGGGGGCACTGCGATTGTCCGGTCCAACCTTGTCAGTCACCCCCCGGGGCGAGTACTACTGGGTCATTATGATGAGAGAATTCTTCAACAACGTGAACGTGTTCCGGGATGAGATGCGAAAACAGATTCGCTCCGAATATGATTCTCTGGAGCACGACGTGGGTATTAGCGCCGGCAACAAGCCGGAAAGTGGTTAGACGGGGGAAACCGGATGGAAGACCGACATATCAGCCTGGCCCACGGTAATGGTGGGCGGTTCATGCGTGAGTTGATCCAGGAAATCTTTGCGAAGCACCTGGCCAACGAGTCCCTGGACACCCGGTTGGACGCGGTGACCCTGCCCTGGACTGACAGCGGGATAGTGATGACCACTGATGGTTTCACGGTGCAGCCCCTGGAGTTCCCCGGGGGAAATATCGGCAGCCTGGCGGTTCACGGCACCTGTAATGACCTTGCAGTGGCCGGGGCCAGGCCACGATTCCTGACCCTGAATGCGTTTATCGAGGAAGGCTTCGACCTGGAGGTGCTGGATCGGCTGATAGGCACTCTTGCCGCCACCGCCCGGGAGATTGATGTTTCGGTGGTGGCCGGCGATACCAAGGTTGTACCCCGGGGGCATGGTGGTGGCCTGTACCTGGCAACCACCGGCGTGGGCCTGCTGGACCCACGGGCCAGCTTGTCACTGGATGCCTTGCGGGAAGGGGATCGCCTTTTGGTCAGCGGTCCGGTGGGCGATCACGGTATAGCAGTGATGCTGGCGAGGGAGCAATTCGGGCTCAGCGGCTCCCTGTTATCCGATGCCGCCAGTGTGCTGCCCTTTACCGAGGCCATCCTGGATCTGCCCGGCCTGCGTTTTATGCGTGATCCCACCCGGGGGGGATTGGTGACGGTGTGTCACGAGTTGTGCCATGTCACGGGACTGGGAGTGCGGCTTAGCGAGGCTGACGTGCCGGTACAGGAGCAGGTGACCTCGGTTTGCCAGATGCTGGGTTACGACCCCTATTACCTGGCCTGCGAGGGCAGGGTGGTGGCGGTACTGGATGAACGCGATGCCGATGAAGCCCTGGCGCGTTGGCGGGCCCTGCCCGGGGGTGAGCAGGCCGCGGATATCGGTAGTTTGATCGGCGGTGCGAGTCGAGTGCAGATGGAGACCCGTATCGGGGGATACCGGATCCTGGAAGAGCTGGAAGACGATCCGTTGCCCAGGATTTGCTAGGGAGCCTCTGATTTATTCCGGGCTTAGCAGATTGGGAGCCAAAAAAGTTAGATTCAAGGCGTCAAGCGAACGTAATAGCTCGCTATTGCGAAGATTGGCAACATAGAAGCTGGGTTTTTTGGACCCAAGATACAAGTTCATGAATAGATCAGAGGCTCCCTAGAAGCCCAGTAGCATAAATACGCCGCAGGCGCTGATGGCGGCGCCTGACAGGGCGTGGGAATAGCGCTCCCAATGAGATGGGTCGAGCCCCGCCAGTCCTTTAAGCCCAAGACTGACAACCAGCAGCATGGTACTGATGGTCGCCAGGGCGAATACCGCGATCACCCAGGCAAGGCCGGGAAGATTATTCGAGGCGGCCGGGTACATCAGTACCGGAATCAGCGCTTCGCAGGGCCCAAGCACAAACACGATAAAAATGGCCCAGGGTCCGAGGCTCCGGCCCGGTGCCAGGTGGGGGTGAGCATGTTCCCGGGTATGGGAA
>JBFFTZ010000120.1:0-7599 GCA_041571575.1 Gammaproteobacteria bacterium
AAGGCCGATCCTCCGACACGGCGCTGCGTTGCAGCACCTCGCGGTAATACTCGTGGTCCGCCAATTCCGGCAGGACGGTCGTGAGGCCAGCGATCAACGCGCTGGGCCGCATGGGTCGCTCATCCTCGCTGCCAGCCCAACTGAACACACACTCTGCCGCCACCGCCTCCAGGCGCCCAAAAGTGGTCTTGGCCAAAAAATACTGCTGGTCAGGGCCTGCCCCTGGCACCCCCGCCGCCACCTGGGCCGCTATTGGCAAAAACGGGGACGGCTGGCTCGGCTGTGGCCATGCCTCGTCGTTCCATCCAGTCATCCAGGCCCCGTCGAAATGCAAACCCTGAGCTTCCCGCGGATCCATGATCTGCACCGGCAACTCCCCGGCCTCTGCCTGAAACACCTTGTCCCGGGCAAGTTTCTTAAGCCTGCCCAGGGCCGCGTTGGGTTCCAGGGGTTCGGATACCTGGTCCAACCGGGAAAGGTCTCCCAACAAGCTCTTCCAGGCTTCCAGCACCTGGTATTCCATGCTGTCCAAAACCCGATAACCCGGCCATGCCGCCAGGGTTAACCAGCGGTTAAACCTCTCCGCCCAGACACTGGGTAAGGCCCGCCCACGGTCGGCTTCAGACAACTCTGCCAATGACCCTAGGGTGCGTTCCATGTCCGGATCCGGATCCTGGCTCTCGCGGTTCTGAACCACTGCGCTGTCCAGCTCCACGTTTCGCCATCCCCTGGAACGCAGCTGGGCCTCCAGACCGGCTCTTCGCCAAACCGCCTCCGGATCTGGGGCCAGGTACTGGGCCCGCAGCACCCTGCTGACCGTCGCCAACCCGGTCTCACCGCTGGCCCATTCCAGCAGGGCCAGCGCCTGGCTGACCATGGCTTGCTCTACCAGTGGCTTACCGATGGACAGGTGAAATGGCGAAGCTGAAGGGCTCACGCCAGGCAACATCAACTCCGGCGCCAGGACCTGGGTGAAAATCCTGGCCACGCTGTCCCGGCGCTCTGCCAGGTCAGAAACAATCACAGCCAAACGCTGATTTGGTGAGCTTAGAAGTCGCTGCATTGCCCAGCGAGCCGCTTGCTCAATTTCATCATCCGGATTCGCGGCCTGGACCTTCACTGCATGACCGGCGGTTTCCGCCAACGACAAGATGTTTATCGTCCAACCAGCATCCCGAAGACTCTCGAGAAGCTCATTGTGAGCCGTGCACAACTCCTCCCCCTGCACCAGACTGACCGTCTCGGGCGAAAGACGCCCGGACCGGGCGGATTTGGCAATCAGGTCAGGGATACTCGCCGGGTCTATCCAGCCCTTTTCTCTTAGCCTGACTTCGTAGGCCCGCGCCCAGGCCGAGAATGCGGCAATGTTGTCATTGGTGGCGGCATCTGGCGCCGGAATCCTGATTCGATATTCGGCAGCGCTGCGGTAGGCCCGCATTACTTCAGCCACCATTGAAGATGCCGGAACGTGGGCCGCAAGCAGACCAGATTCATCCAGGACCTTTTCCCAGACCAGGCGGGCCTGTTCCGTATTCAGTAGCAAGCCGTGATCCGGGGCGTCAGACCAGCTGACCCGCTCCTCCAGCTGGACCAGCCAGGCTTGCCAGGGCAATAGTCGCGGCGTGTCCCAGGCCCGGGCGCCTCGACCTATTTGCTCGCGGTTATAGCTGGCCGCCAATTCCCTGGCCAGGCGTTTGGTAGGCGTCAGGACCAGCTCAGAACGGGATAGGGCTTCAAATACTTTATTCATTTATCAATAAGTTATGGTCATTATTTAAAGTATTTTTTATCGATGATTTACAGGTGATTGGGTTTCTCATATCACCCCGTCACTGGAGAGCGCATCAAGCTCAGCCTGCTCCAGACCTAACCATTCCTGAAGGACTTCGCGACTGTGCTCACCCAGGGTAGGCGGCCCATACCGATAACTCACCGGGGTGTCCGAAAACCGGATCGGATTGGCTACTGAGGGCACAGATCCCGCCTCGCTATGGGGTAACTCAATTTTCAGGCCGCGATAGCGGCTCTGGGGATCATCAAACACCTGGTCAATCCGGTTAATCGGCCCAAAAGGCACCTCCGCCTTCACAAGGCGCTCGGCCCAGACCCCGCTTGTCTGCTGCAGAAAGCGGCTCTGAAGACGCTGAACAAGCTCTGCCCGATTCTCGGTGCGTGACAGGTTCGTTGCGTAACGCGGGTCGGCGGCCAACTCGGGCAATTCCATGGCGCCAAGCAGCCTGGCGAACTGGAGATCATTACCTACTGCCAGCATCAAATGGCCGTCAGCAGTCTCAAACGCCTGGTAAGGAACGATGTTGGGGTGCGCGGTTCCCATACGACCCGGCACGCGGCCGCTGACCAGATAATTACTCGCCTGGTTGGCCAGCATGGCCACCTGGCTGTCAAATAACGCCATGTCGATGTACTGGCCCTCGCCAGTCCGGTAGCGGGCCAGCAATGCAGCCTGGATAGCTGAGACGGCATACATGCCCGTTGTCAGGTCGGCCATGGCCACCCCGACCTTCTGGGGCCCTGCGCCGGGCTGCCCGTCGGGCACGCCGGTGATGCTCATCAGACCACCTCGGCCCTGGATCATGGCGTCATAACCCGGTGCTCCCGATTCGGGGCCTTCCTGACCAAAGGCGGTGATAGAGCAATAAACCAGGCCAGGATTCAGCTCTCTGAGGCTGTGGTAGTCCAGGCAATAACGGGCCATTGTGCCCACCCGAAAGTTCTCGATAAGCACATCGCAGGTCGCCGCCATCTTTCGCAGTAATGCCTGGCCCCCGGGTGTGGAAATATCCGCGGCAAGAGATCGCTTGTTTCGATTGGCGCAAAGGTAATAGGCGGCCTCACCGGTATCTTTACCTTCCCGGTCTTTCAGGAATGGGGGGCCCCAGCGACGAGTATCATCACCGACCCCGGGACGTTCCACCTTTACGACGTCCGCGCCCAGGTCTCCCAGCAACTGGCTGGCCCATGGCCCGGCCAGGATCCTGCTCAAATCCAGCACTCGCAGTCCCGACAGCGGTGAATGTGTCCCCTGCTTCACATATTTCCTTCTTATTTCTTTTCCAGGCCCAAACCAGAACCCGTTGCCACCCTCATCCTACGAGCCTAACGCAGGCACAAGCAACAGTGAATTCAGATTATCTCTGTCACGGATAATTTGGCTAAATTTTAACCATATTGAGCACTTCGGACGGGCCGCCCGGTGTTACGGTATCCCCCGATGCTTGTTGCAGCGCAATAGGTTATTATCCGACCGTCAGAAGGCATCGGCGAGGACTGCAAAGGGTGGAGTTTAGGCCCTCGCCTTCTCCGTAAGATGGCGTCTCCGCGCGTGGAGACGGACTCAGGATCATGCGGCAGCAGAGGTAATTCAATGAAAAAGATCATGGTGGGCCTGAAACGCGTCGTTGATTACAACGTGCGTATTCGTGTCAAACCGGATGGCTCTGGCGTAATCACCGACGGGGTGAAGATGAGCATTAATCCGTTTGATGAAATTGCCTTGGAAGAGGCGTTACGCATCAAGGAACGTGGAGAGGCTGAGGAAGTCATTGCGGTAAGCATTGGCCCAGCCGACGCTCAGCAGCAATTGCGAACCGGTCTGGCCATGGGCGCCGATCGAGCAATACTGGTTCAAACCGATGAATTAGTTGAACCTCTGGATGCCGCTCGTACCCTGCTCAAACTGATCGAGAAGGAATCTCCTGAGCTGGTAATCGTGGGCAAGCAGGCGATTGATGACGACAACGGGCAGACCGGCGCCATGCTGGCCGCCTTGTGGGATCGCCCCCAGGGAACCTGCGTGTCTGAGGTGACCTTTGCCGATGGAAAAGCCAGCGTCACCCGGGAAGTCGATAGTGGCCTGGAAACTATCGAAGTTGACCTTCCGGCCGTATTAACCGCCGATCTTCGCCTGAACGAACCTCGTTACGTGAAGTTGCCGGACATCATGAAAGCCAAGCGCAAGCCGCTTGAAACGGTGTCCCTGGACGATCTGGGCATCGCCCTGGAGCCGCAACTGGAAATCGTGAAGACCGACCCGCCCGCCCAACGCCAGAAAGGCGTCATGGTTGAGGACGTGGACGGATTGATCAGCGCACTGAAGGATAAGGGGTTACTGTAATGGGACGCATTCTTATCATTGCCGAGCATGACGGCAGCACACTTAATAGCAGCACTTCAAAATGCGTCAGCTGTGCCGCAGGCATAGAAAACGACGGAATCGATATCGTTGTTTTCGCCACCTCTGGCGCTGACATCGCCTCCCAGGCCGCAGGCCTGGCAGGCGTGGCAAAGGTTCTTCATGTGGACAACGAGGCAAATGCCAAGCCACTGGCTGCGGTAATCGCGCCCCAGGTGGTCGCCATTGCCGAGCCTTACAGCCACATCCTTGGGCCCTCAACCACTTTCGGCAAGGACCTGATGCCCCGAGTGGCAGCGCTGCTGGGCGTGGGACAAGTCAGCGACATCATGGCCGTTCTTGGACCGTACACCTTCCAGCGTCCGGTTTATGCCGGCGAAGCGATCGTCACGGTAGAAGCTTCGGCAGATCGCAAACTGGTAGGCACGGTTCGATCCGCTTCCTACAAGACTGCCGCCACCGGCGGTTCTGCAGCCGTCGAAGCAACCAGCGTAGATGCCAGCCTGCCAACACATAGCCGCTATGGCGAATTGAAGGCAGCGGCCAGCGACAGGCCTGACCTGCAAACCGCCTCACGGGTGATTTGCGGTGGCCGCGCACTGGGTAGCAAGGAAAACTTCGAGATGGTGTTCAACCTTGCGGATAAAATCGGTGCGGCAGTGGGCGCTACCCGGGCCGCTGTGGATGCCGGATACGTTTCCAACGAAACCCAGGTGGGTCAGACCGGAAAGATCATTGCACCGGAGCTGTACATCGGGTTCGGAATCTCGGGCGCCATCCAACATGTCACGGGCATCAAGGATGCCGGCACCATCGTTGCAGTGAACAAGGATGCCGAGGCTCCGATCTTCGAAATGGCTGATATCGGCCTAGTCGCAGATCTGTTCACGGTTATTCCTGAACTGGAATCGAAACTGGGTTAAAACGGCAAGGAGCCTTTACAGGTCCTGGTAAAAAAAACGGGCCGGTCATGCTTGCACATGTCCGGCCCTTTTTATGCACTCCAACCTGTTCGCGACGCTAGCCCGAGAGGTTGCCTTACAGATTTGCGAGCATGTGCTCCGCGCTGCTTACTTCAAAGGCTCCAGGCGCTTCGACAAACAGCTTCTCGATCACGCCGTCATTCACCACCATTGAAAAGCGCTTGGAGCGATGACCCATTCCAAAACCTGTGGCATCCAGTTCCATGCCGATGGCCCGGGCAAATTCACCGTTGCCATCGGCCAGCATTTTCACAGCTTCGCCGGCACCCTGATCCAGGCCCCAGGCATGCATTACAAAGACATCGTTTACCGAGAAGCACGCGATATCGTCGATACCCTTGGCTTTGAGTGCCGCAGCATTAGCTACAAAACCCGGTACATGCTTGGCTGAGCAGGTGGGAGTAAACGCCCCCGGTACGGAAAAAATTGCGACCCGCTTGCCTGAAAACAGTTCCTCAGTGCTTATCGCCCCGGGTCCTGCCTCAGTCATGATTCCAAATTTCCCGGAAGGGATCCTGTCGCCAATTTTAATAGCCATCAAGTGGGTCTCCTGCAAAAAAGATAATTCATTGGTTAGCTGCTATCCGGAAAGTCCCTGTCACGTTAATTTCCGAAGGCCTTCCGGCGGGCATTATCGGCATGCCTACGCCGGAAAGATAGTCTCCCTGGAAAAGATATGGGGCCCGCTTCACGCATCCTCGCCGGCCCTTACCGCCAACACGTCACATGTTAGTTTGTCCAAAACCTGCTCAGCAGTGCTTCCCAGCATCAGACGCTTCAAAGCTCCGCGGGCAACCACCCCCATCACCACGACGTTCGCCCGGGTAATCTTGCTGTGCTCCAGCACTACATCTCTGGGGCTGCCGGCGACGAAATGCACTTCGGTTCCCGGGGCCGCATTACCCGCGATTAACTGATTCAGGGCCTCTTGATGCTCCGTCACAATCGCATCTTCAGACACATCAACAGGAAATCCCGCCGCCCCTGGTATGGCGCTGATGGCAAGAACGGAGTCGCTGATGCTGGGATAGGCATGGACCACATGCAGATCACCGGAAAGAACCTCTTTGACCGAACCGGCCACATCAAGAATACGCAGGTCCAGGCCGTGGGGTCTTTCATGCTCCTGGACAGGATCCACACAGGCCATGATAACCGGGCGCTCGGGCCAGTCCCCGGTCTTGACCAGCCACAAGGCGTGCTCGAAGCCCCGGAGCAGGTTCCAGTCAGTATTGCTGAAAAGGGCCCGCTCCAGGCGCGGGTGATGATGCGTATCCTTAACAATCAGGTCGGCACCTATCTCCGCCGCCCGGGCCAGCACCGCCTCACACAATGGCGATCCCCAGCCCACGTGGGTGGACAACTCGACACCCCCGGTATCGATTTCCGTCAGACGGGCTTTCAGCCATTCGCCGGTGGTGGCCTTCAGCGTCTCCCTGGCCTTTGCCAGGCCGTCGCTGTCGGCAAAACGCTCACCCGCGATATAAGGATCATAAATGCAAACAAAGGCTTCAACCGGACACTGGTAGGATCTGCCCAGGCCAATTGCGCGCTCAAGGGCCGCTTGTTTTTCCCGGGTGGGACCAACCACGGCCAGAATCCTTTCAAAACGTGGTTTCACAGCAATATCTCCATCCAACAACAAGACATTTTCATTGTCGGTGATCAATTGGAAAAGCTATTATTTCACAAATAGGGTCGCTAACCGGTTATCCTGTGGAAAGTACCTACGCAACGCATGTCAGAATCAAAATAATTTACGATGAGCGACGAAAAAAACCGTTCTAACTCCAGCTTCCAGGCGCTACTTGACGCCGCTGTGGACGCGATCATTGTTGCCAATAGCAAAGGCGACATTGAGACCTTCAATCGGGCTGCGGAACTGATGTTCGGCTACTCCGAAG
Source organism: Gammaproteobacteria bacterium (assembly GCA_041571575.1). GTDB lineage: Bacteria > Pseudomonadota > Gammaproteobacteria > Steroidobacterales > BM003 > CAKZML01. Next base: position 7,041 of record JBFFTZ010000120.1, read on the forward strand.
CAGAGGTTATTGGGCAGAACCTGAAAATCCTGATGCCAGAGCCCTATGCCCGGGAACATGACCGGTACATGGACAATTACCAGAGCACCGGTGTGCCCAGAATTATCGGGCTCGGACGCGAGGTAACCGGACGCCACAAGTCCGGGCGCGTTTTCCCCGCCGAATTATCCGTGGGTAAAGCGACAACTGACGACAAGCCACATTTCGTCGGCATCATTCGGGATATCAGCGAACGAAAAGCCATTGAAAAAGCCCTCCTGGTTGAACGTGACCGGGCGCAGAACTACCTGGACCTTGCAGACGTCATCCTGCTGGGCCTGGATACCTCAGGCCGGGTTACCCTGATTAACCGACGGGGCTGTGAGGTTCTCGGATACCAGGAATCCGAGTTACTCGGAAAAGACTGGATCAATACCTGTATTCCCGCGAACAAGCGTGAATCTGCCCGACGGCAATTCGATCAAATGACTGGCGGGACCAAGTCCTGGCTCCAGGTGTCTGAGGCTTATGTACTCAACCGCTTTGGGGCTCGCCGACTGATTGCCTGGCGAAATGCCGT
>JBFFTZ010000121.1:0-7591 GCA_041571575.1 Gammaproteobacteria bacterium
ATGCTCCCAGCCGGTGCCATTGAAAAATATGGATGTAATCCCTGCTTGCTTGGCTGCCGCCACATCCGTGGTGCTGTCACCCACATACCAACAGTCCAGCCCCGGCGATTCATCCAGGTTCTCCAGCGCCTTCAGGACAGGCTCCGGGTGAGGCTTGCGATACCCCGTATCGCAACCACAGACTGTGGTGTCGAATAGCCCACGCCACGCGCCATTTTCTACCGTGGCGAATTCATGTTCGAAAAACTCGCGATCCCGGTTGGTCAGGATTCCCAGCTTGACGTGAAGTTCGTGCATCTCGAGCAATAATTCCAGCTCGCCGCCCTCAAATGGTCGGACCTCGCCATAGTGATTTCTGTAAGCGCGGTTGAACGCCCCGTGGGCAATATGTTTGGCTTTTTCATTATTACCAAACAGTACTTCGAATATATCGGTACGGGAAATTCTGCGCGCTGCCTTGATCTTTGGGTGCAGCCGCAGGTTCTCACGCACATAGTCTACCAAGCGAGCATCTTCCGGAGTTTTGCATTGCTCTTCCGTCACCAGGGAACTCATCAGCCCCAGCTCCGGAATCCTTGGCAGGACATCGTCTACAGCCTGGTACATGGCATCCAGCGTATCCACCAGGGTGGCATGCCAATCGAAAAGCACCACCCGGGGAGGCACCAGGCATCGGGCGGCTTCATCAAGCTCTCGTAACATGGCCTTTCCTTTCCCGGTTCGAAGCAGTCATGACTACCCCGGGATTTTGACCCTATTCTTTGTCAATTAGTAGCGGCCCTTGAAATGTCTGGGGTAAATGCTGGACTCACCCCATATCTCCACACACTTTGGAAGCGATCTTAATGACACCATCGCTTGGCAAAACCACCGGGCAGTCGAACCGTTGTTCGTCAAGCCACTAGCCTGAGTGGCTTGATGAAGACCTGTCGCCGGCCAGCCGCCAGGCCTCCTTTGTGCTCTCAAGCTTGTCCCGGCGCACGAGAATTCGGTCGACCTGCATAGCCTTCTGGCAATCAGAGACTTGCTCCATGACATGCAGTTCATTGTCCGGCCCCAGGGACAGCATCAGGTAATCGCAGGCGGCCAGGAACGAAAACAGCTGCTCCATTCTCTCTCGGCGAGCCCGAAACTCGGGATGCTCGGGGTCCAGGGAATAGATTTCGCATATCACCGTCGGACCGAACTCGGCCAGAGTTTCCCTGAGTCCTTGCAGGACTTCTAACTCAAACCCCTCTACGTCGATTTTTATCGCAGCGATAGCGTCCAGGCCAAGCACTGGGATGATGAGGTCGCCTTGCTCGGTAATCAGGTCGAATGAACGGGGCTTGTCCTCGCCGGCGCGATGGCTGTCCAGCAAGGAACCCATTTTGTCGCCCAGGCGCTTGACGAAAAAGGTACGTACCTGTCTTGAATCCGACAACGCCAAGGGAAACGTCTTCGCGTTTTCAAAATTGTTGTAGCGAATCAGTTCTTGCAGATACCAGTAACAGGCAGGGTTGGGTTCAAACCCGACATACTGGCGTTGCCTGTCCATGGACTTCAGCCATATCAGGTAAAGACCCACATTGGCGCCAATATCAACCAGGGCACCCGGAGTGATCCGGAGCAGACTCCTCAGAAAATGATGTGTCCAGGGAAGCTCATGCCGGCTCAAGTGATCAGCTCCCAGTCCATAAACCAGGGGAATCTTCAATTTGAGATCCCCAAGCCTGGTGCGAGCTGAGGTCACAGCCACATGTTGGGAAAGGCCTTTCAGGACTTCACGCCTGATATTGTCAATGACCGCTCTGATAAGGGCTCTCCCATACAAAAAGGCTTACAGCCAGATAAATAAATTCGAGACGAAGGGGTATTTTACCGACTAACTCGCCCAAGTTGCTGAGATTTTCCCCCAGGATGCTTTGCGCTCAAAGACTGACGGGGCAACGAGCATAGAGAGCGGACTACCATTGGAACAACGACTTGAGATAATTCGCATGGGCGTACACTATCAACTGCTTACCAGCTACTTCAAAAAATGCCAAGGAAGACACCATGATCAAGACCACCGCATATGGCACACAAAACGCCAAAAGCCCCCTCGCCCCATTTGAAATTCAACGCCGCACGCCCGGGCCAGACGATGTGCAGATCAAAATACTCTATTGCGGGGTCTGTCATTCAGACCTGCATACCGCCCGAAACGAATGGAATAACGCCCAGTATCCCTGTGTTCCCGGTCATGAAATCGTTGGACAAATCGTCGCGGCAGGCGATGCGGTAAGTCGCTTCAAAGTGGGTGAGTTAGTCGGCGTGGGCTGTATGGTGGACAGTTGTGGGCACTGCCACTCCTGTGACGAAGGCGAGGAGCAGTACTGTGAGAAAGGCTTCACGGGAACCTATAACGGACCCGTTTTTGGTGGGAAGAACACCTACGGCGGATACTCCCAAACCATAGTCGTCAAGGAATCCTTTGTCCTGCGAATCGGGCATGCCGAAAAAGACCTGGCCAGCGTGGCGCCGCTGCTTTGTGCAGGCATCACTACCTATTCTCCTCTGCGCCACTGGGGCGTCGGACCAGGCAAAAAAGTGGGCATCGTTGGTCTTGGCGGTCTGGGGCACATGGGCGTGAAGATTGCCCGGGCCATGGGCGCCCATGTGGTGCTATTCACCACCTCTGCCGGCAAAGTTGTTGACGCAAAGAGACTGGGTGCCCACGAGGTATGCCTTTCTTCGGATCCAAAGCAAATGGCGGCCCATGCCAACCAGCTGGATTTTATCCTTAACACCGTGGCTGCTCCGCACAACCTGGATGACTTCCTGCAATTGCTAAAGCGCGACGGCACCATGACACTTGTCGGTGCTCCGGCAGAGCCTCACCCGTCACCCTCCGTCCTTAACCTGGTTTTCAAACGCCGCCAGTTGGCCGGGTCGCTCATTGGGGGCATCCGCGAAACACAGGAAATGCTGGACTTCTGCGCCGAGCACAATATCGTGTCGGACATTGAGGTCATCCCCATGGATTACATCAACTCGGCCTATGAGCGGATGCTGAAAAGCGACGTGAAATATCGGTTCGTCATTGATATGGCGACCCTCTCCTAGCTCTCGCAATAACCAGTCTGCATAAAGTAAGGCCCCGTAACGGGGCCTTATTTTCATCTTGAGACGGTGGTGAATATTAATCGAACCATCGATACTCGCCATCAGGCCCCTGGGGCAGGTTACGGCCAAATACAGTACCGGGTCCTGCTTCCTGAGCAGTCTAATTCATATCGTCAGGACTGACTCCACCCATTGTCGTCTGGCAAGGTGCTATAATAGGTCTCTGCCAAAACTCTGAATCACCGTGGCAGGTGATAGAGGAGACCTGCCTTTCACACCGGCAAGCTGCAGGGCCGTCACTCAGATAACTAGCCGTATTTTAAGCTGCTTTTGTCTCCCCTCACTGAAAGCCCAAGCCCCTGGATCGGTCTGAAGTCCAGGCGATTGTGACCTTTCTCTTTACATCACACCGCGGGCATTGATGGCTTCATCAATCGCCGTGCTACCTCATTTATGAAGTCACATATGTTGACTGGACCGGGAGAAAGGTATCAATCCGAATAAATTAACATTGGGAGTCATCGGAACATCAAGGAAACCGGACGAGAGGCGTGTTCCGATTCATCCGGGGCATCTGCCGCGGATTGCCGAATCCGTGCGTCGCCAACTCATATTCGAGGAAGGCTACGGGGCACCGTTTGGGGTCGCGGACTCCGATATAGAATCCCAGACTGGTGGTCTCGCATCACGCCACGAAATATTGGCTGACACGGACATCGTTATCGCTTCCAAGCCAGTACTGTCAGATTTGGAAGAACTTCGTGAAGGCGGGATTTTATGGGGCTATGTGCATTGCGCCCAGCAACGTGCGATCACCCAGGCCGCTATTGAGCGTAAGCTTACGCTGATCGCGTTCGAGGACATGTTTGTCTGGGGTCCCGGCGGGCAAGTTGGTCGCCACACTTTTTACAAGAATAACGAAATGGCCGGCTACTGCGCCGTATTGCACGCGCTGCAGCTCAAGGGCATAGACGGGCACTACGGTAACCGGCGAAAAACCACCATATTCAGTTTTGGTGCAGTGAGCCGCGGCGCCATTTACGCCCTCAAGGCCCATGGGTTCAGAGATATCACGATCTGTATTCAACGGCCCGACCACGAGGTGCGTGAAGAGGTGCTGGATTGTCATTATGTACGCGTTCGCACCGGGGATGAAGGCGAGGCCCGCATGTTGGTTGTAGAGCACGACGGGTCTGAAAGACCGCTCAGCGAGCTGATCAGCGAATCAGATATCATTATCAACGGAACTTACCAGGATATTGATAACCCGACGGACTATGTAACCCGCGAGGAGAGTTCCAGCCTCAAGCCCGGCTGCCTGATTATCGATGTCAGTTGTGACAGGGGCATGGGTTTCTATTTTGCCGAGCCGACCTCATTCAAAGAGCCAATGCTCAAGATCGGCCCGGTGGATTACTACGCCGTCGACCATACACCAAGCTATCTTTGGGAAAGCGCCTCAAGATCCCTTTCGGCCGCCATGATTGTTCATTTGCCCACTGTCGCGGCTGGCCGTGACGCTTGGCTGCAAAATCAGACTATCCAGCGGGCTATTAATATTGATGAAGGCTCAATAGTGAAAGAGAATATTCTGAGCTTGCAGGGACGACAGCCGGATTACCCTCATGCCCCCACAAAGAAGAAGGAAGATGCTGCGTTGAGGAAGGCCTCCGCCTGACACTCATGAATCTTTCTGTCGGGTTAATCTGATACCGGACCCGCCCGGGTGCCGGCAACCGGTCAATGCGGAAGCGATGGCCCACCTGGGCCGGGGGACGCCGGAGTGCATTTGAACCACGAAAGCATCCACCCCATTCACCCCGCACAAAAAAAGGCCCCTCTATGGGGCCTTGCTTTTGTATGGAGCAGGTGATGGACAGAACTCTGAACACTCGAAAGCAGCACGCGCCAAACTACATGGGCTCTCACCTTGTCCACCCTGCCCTGGATTTCTAGCTTTGTACTGACGACCTCAATAATTGGTCATGGACAAGACTCAGTTCCCGACCGGTATCGGATATGGCAAACACCTGGTATCCCATTCTCCTGAGTTTCGCCAGCGCCCGCTCTGTCCTGGCCTTTCCGATACCCGGGAAGCGATGATGAAATTCAACCAGTACCTGCCCCGGAAAAGTTTCCAGCCCGGCAAGCCCGTCGAGTACAGGATACTCTGCGCCCTCGATATCCAGTTTCAATATATCCAGGCTTGGCATCCCAAGTTCAGCCATTGCTGTCCTGACTGTGAGAGCCTTGACGTCTATGGCGTTGTCACTGGCTGAGGCCTGCTCCGACATCGTCCACATCATGGCTGACTTCTTGCCTTGCTTGTTCACCCGTCGAAACATGCGCAAGGTCGCGTCTTCTCCACTCAATGCCCAGGCATGGAAATGAAACCCCTCGCCCATAGCCTGGCGGCCCATCCATTCGACCGCATCCGGAGTTGGGTCAAAGGCATGCACAAGGGCGTTGTAACGCTCAACCAGGGCGCGCTCAAACCCCACGTCACTTCCAATTCCGGCTGACAATACTGCGGGCCTTTCAGGAAGACCATCGACCCAGCAAGGCCACCCACCCAGGTCTTGGGTGGGCAGTCGGACATCTTTGCGGATGCGCAATTCCCTTCCCACCAGCCGTTTCGCAGCAAGTTTTGCCGCTTTAAAAAGTCGGTGTCGCCGTAAACTCATCAAGTGCTGCCTTAGGGTTTTTGTTCTTAAGCACACTTCCTACGTTGCAGGAGGCGACTTTAGACGGGCGTTAGCCGGGACTACAAAATACACTGTGGAGACGGGTTCTCATACAGTTCATTCCGGCCAAGGAAGCTAAAACCTGAAGGAATGCCCTAGATCAGATGATCCAGCACCGCCTGGAATCGCGGGTGACCGCGCAAGGGATCCAAGTCTGAATCGTGCTCCACCCAACCGCGGTTGGCCAGGCCGGGAACAGCCGAGGCCTCCAGGCAGTCCAGGGCCTTTTCAATATTTCCACACTGGGCGTACAGGCAGGCAAGGTTGTACTGCACTACCGAGGCATCGGGCTCCAGAGCCAAGACCCGGTCCGCCAATTCAATGGCCCGTGCCAGATCCCCTGCCTTGGCGAACAATACCCCGGTCAGGTACATAGCCCGCACATCGTCCGGATGCAGTTCGAGACGTCGCAGACCTCGCCGGATCGCCTCTTCGCGCCAGGAGAGTTCCTCCTCGGTCCGACCCAGTTCCTTGAGTACCTGGGGTATGAAGGCTGCCGACTGACAATCCTCCGGGTCCAACAGTGCGGCCCGCTCAAACAGCTTGGCAGCCATCTCGAACTTACCCTGGTGCACGCAGGCACGGGCGTAAAAATAGTGAGCCTCAAAGCTGTCCCTGTTCAAGCTGATCGCCTGCTCGAATTCCTGCTCGCTTTCCTCAAACCGGGTCAACAGCATCAACGCCAGGCCCCGGGAAGCGTGAGCCTCGGACAGGCTTGAGCAAAGCTCCACCGCCTTGCGGCTGGCCTCGTCAGCCTGTTGCCGGTATTCCTCCCGGCTCTCGCTATACATGTAGAGAAATGCGGCGGCATCGGCCAGCCCGCCCCAGGCACGCGCAAACTCCGGATCGATCTCGATGGCGCGAGAAAACATCTGCCTGGCGAACATCATGTTGCGGGTATCAAAGCGATGAAAATAACTCCAGGCCTTGAGGTAGTAATCGTAAGCCTGCACGTCTGTGGTACTGCTGCGCTGCATGCTCTGAACCTGTTCCGACTCCATGCTCAAGCGCAAGGTCTTGGCTATGCAGGCAGCAATGTTCTCCTGCACCGCGAACACGTCCTGCATGGGTGCGTCGAATCGTTCGGACCACAAGTGATAGCCGTTCTCGGCATTAATCAACTGGGCGGTAACCCGTAACCGGTCTCCCGACTTGCGCACGCTGCCTTCCAGCACGCTGCTTACATTCAGTTGCTTGCCGATCTCCTTGATATCCACCGACTCACTGCGGAACTGAAAGGAAGAGGTCCGGGAGGCTACTCTCAGGCCTTCAATGCGGGTGAGGGTGTTGAGTATTTCCTCGGCCACACCGTCGCAGAAATAGCCCTGGTCATGGGCCTCGCTCATGTCGGTGAAGGGCAGGATCGCCACCGAGCTCGCTACCGGCGCAACCTCTGTTGCCGGGGCTTCCTGTTCGGGTTCTGGCCCTGTATCCCTGACGATGCCCTTGCTGGTGATGTCGTAGATCCATCCCAGCACCAAGGCCACGGGGAACCCGGCGGCGGCCGCCCAAATCAGCAGGGTCAAGGTATGTGCCGGGAACTCAAGTGGCTCCCAGACGGTCTCGGCCACCTGGACCAGGGTCCAGGCGATTAGCAGGTAAAAGGCAGCGACGCGCAGCACCTTGCGCCGCTTAAGCTCGGACCAAAGCTTGTCTATATCCACCGAGATCTCCCTGTCGCCAGAGCCATAGTATAGGTGAATTGGCGTGACAGTAACCCTATAGGGCCCGAGGCCACCGGTGGGTTCTCTTCCCAAACA
>JBFFTZ010000122.1:0-7581 GCA_041571575.1 Gammaproteobacteria bacterium
CCATACTACTCACCCCGGCCATAGGTACAGAAGTACTCGGTAGACAAGGGGGTAGACACCTCGTAGTAGTCCACCCGGCCCCGCAATTGCGGGAGCTTATCGTACAAGAACCCCATCAGACGCTCACCAAGCTCCGCCTTGAACGCCTCGTAGTCGTCCCCCCGCTTGCCCCAGGCAGTACCCTTCCATTTCTCAAACCACTCATAGGGTGCCGGAGCCACGATTTCGATAGTGGCAGTGCCGGGTCTGCGATTGAGGTAGTCGGGATCTTTAGCCGACGGGAAGGAAATATACACGGCGGGAAACGGCGCATCCGGTTCTTTCAAGAATCTCTCCACAGCGCCATCGTAATCGCTATCGGAATAGATCCAGAAATTGGTCCTGGGCAAACCCAGTTCCTCGGCAGTGGCCTTTAGTCCTATGTATACGCCCAGGTGTGAAATGCTGGGCTTCACGCTGGGCAGGTTGGATTCATAGCCGCTTTGATGAGTCACGTCGGTGTCCAGTAAATGCTCGAAGGTATTGTGAACACCCGCGGAGGAGATAACGCAGGGACACTCAATGACATGTCCGTCGGCCATTTCCACTCCACTCACCTTGCCGTCCTCCACGACAATCTTCTTGACCAGCGCGTAGGTGAACACCTCGCCACCGGCCCTCTTGATCCGGGGAATGATGCTTTCGGCAATTTTCCAACTGCCCCCTATGGGGTAGAAACCACCATAAAGGTAGTGCCTGGCGATCAGCGCATGCACCAGGAAACTGGACTGTCGGGGAGGCAGGCCCATATCGCCCCACTGGCCGGTCAATACCGCGATCAGGTCCTGGTCGTCAGTAATCTCGCTAAGCACATCGTAGGTGGTGCGAAAAAGCAGCTCGGGAATCCTGGCCCGCAGATACGGCCCCATCAACCTGCGTTGCCAGGGTTTTAGCAGGCGACTCATGGCGAACATCGGCATGGCCTTGCTCACCTGGTTCAGCAAGCCCATGTAGGCCTTGATTGCCGCGCCTTCCCCGGGGAACTGCCTCAGCAGGTTATCCTGGAACTCCTGCTTGCCCGCGTGTGCCGAAAAGGTCTTGTCACCAATGTAAAAGCGGTCGTATTCGGTATCCATGGGCGCCCACTCGAGCTTGCCCTCGGAAAGGAAATCGAACATTTTTCGAGACCGTGTCGGCGCGCCCATCTCACCGATGTAATGCACGCCCACATCCCATTCATAGCCATTACGGTCGTAGGAATGGGTGTATCCGCCGGCTGTGTAATGCTGTTCGAGAACACAGACCTTCCAACCCAGTTCACTAAGCAGTGCGGCAGTGGTCAGCCCGCCTATCCCGGATCCGATTACCAGTGCATCATATTTTTCTGCCAGCCGATTGGATCGATAGCGATAACCGATTCTGATGGTGCTTGGGGTCAGGGCCGTCACGTCGCATCTCCGTCAATGCTGGAGTGAAGAGTATAGGGACTTCAGGTGGGCATTTGGTGTCAACCAGAGAAAAAATGCTTCCCCATAAATCCCCGGGGCATTTATTGTCAGTCTAAGCTTTCGAGTACCATCGAGGGCCCGGACCCGCCGAAGGTCAGTGAATCAATCACCCGGAACTTCCTTACGCGAATTCGGTCCCAATACCGAACAGGCGTGGCAATGGTCCACCGGCACGTACACTTGAATCGCTATGTTATAAATAGCGGCGGTTTCATCAGGAATTAAGAGGAATTTTCATGAATATCAAATGGGTTTTAAGCGCGGCCGCAGCGGTCGCCATCGCAGGATGCTCCCAGGGGCCAACCACGCCGCCCCCCGATTCAGCAGCCCTGGTTGCCGAGGCGGCACCGCTCAAGTCAGGCCTGCTGCTGGAGAACATGGACACCTCAATCCGACCCGGCGATGATTTCCATTCCTACGTGAATGGCGCGTGGATGGCCAGGACCGAGATTCCTGCTGACAAGGCCTCCTATGGCGCCGGCGTTATCGTCCACGAAAAAAATGAAGACAATGTTCGACTCATTATCCAGGAGGCCGCAGCGGGCGACTTCCCTGTGGGCAGTGACGAACAAAAAGTCGGTGATATGTACGCCTCGTTCCTGGATCGGGATACCCGCAACGCCCTGGGCCTGAAACCCCTGGCCGGGGAACTGGCTCGAATCGAGGCAATCAAGGACGGAAAAGACCTGGCCGCTTACTTCGGTCGTGCCTCCACCTACGGCTATGGCACGCCGTTTGAGATTTTCCAGTATGCGGACCTGAAGGAACCCACGGTTTACGCAATGTATGTTTTCCAGGCCGGCCTGGGATTGCCCGAACGCGAGTACTACTTCAAGGATGACGAGAAATCTGAAAACATTCGCGCCGAGTACGTGAAATATATCGCCGACATGCTGACAGCGGCCGGTATCGAGGACGCCCCGGGCGCCGCCAAGAGAATCATGGCCCTGGAAACCCGTATCGCGGAGCAGCACATGGTCAAGGAGGAGACCCGGGACCTGAACAAGCTGTACAACATGACCCAGGTGGACGCATTGCCGAAAATGATGCCCAACTATGACTGGGACAGCTTCCTTGCCGCCGCAGACCTGGGCAGCCTGAAACAGATTATTGTCGGCATGACTGACTACACCAGCGCCCTGGACGGAATTATCACCAGTACCGATATCAGCACATGGAAGGAATACCTGACCTTCCACCTCATGGATGCCTCGGCAGCTGAACTGACCAGCGAACTGGATGATCGCCGATTTGCCTTTAGAGGCACGGTAATGCGCGGCACAACCGAACAACGCGAGGACTGGCGTCGGGGCGTGGGCGTGGTTAACCGAGCACTTGGCGAAGTCGTGGGCAAGGTCTATGTAGCCAGGCACTTCCCGCCTGAAGCCAAGGCTCGCATGCAGGAACTGGTCGCCAACCTGATCAAGGCCTACGAGATCAGCATCAAGGAACTGGACTGGATGGGTGAAGAGACCAAGGCCCAGGCCCTGGACAAGCTCTACAAGTTCACCCCGAAAATCGGTTATCCCGATGTGTGGCGCGATTATTCAGCAGTGACCATCGACCCCAACGATTTCTTCGGCAACATGCAGCGGGTCGCCGAGGCTAACCACCAGCGCGATATCGACCGCATGCACGGCCCGGTAGACAAGACTGAATGGGGCATGACGCCGCAGACGGTGAACGCTTATTACAATCCGCCCTTAAACGAGATCGTATTCCCCGCCGGCATCCTGCAGCCGCCGTTCTTCGACATGTCTGCCGATGATGCCGTGAACTACGGGGACATCGGTGCGGTTATCGGCCACGAAATCGGTCACGGCTTTGACGACATGGGCAGCACCTTTGACGGTGACGGCGTGATGCGCAACTGGTGGACTGACGAGGACAAGGCTGAATTCAAGTCACGTACCGACGCGCTGGTGGCCCAGTACAACGGCTTCAAGGTATTCGACGACCTGAATGTTAATGGCGAGTACACCCTGGGTGAGAACATCGGCGACCTGGGTGGCCTGAGCATCGCGCTCAAGGCCTACCAGATGTCGCTGGACGGCAAGCCAGCTCCGGTCATGGACGGAGACACCGGCGTGCAGCGAGTCTTCATCGGCTGGGGTATTTCGTGGATGACCAAGTCACGCGAGGAAGCCTTGCGCCAGCAGGTGGGCACGGACCCCCACTCCCCGGCCAAGTTCCGGGTAAACGGCGTGGTCAGGAACATTCCTGAGTTCTACGAGGCCTTCGACGTCACCGAAGGCGACGCACTGTACCTGCCACCCGAAGAGCGGGTGAAGATCTGGTAATCACCAGGGGTTACAAAAAAGGGGCCGCAAGGCCCCTTTTTTTATGCGCGGTGTTCTGCGCAGGCCATCGTCCGCTGCGCCGTTACAAGCCCACCAACGAGCTTATCAGCGACACTACCAGACTGATGCCGGGCAAAAGAATCGGCGAAAGAAAACCCGTGACCATCAAGCCCACGAGTATCCACATACCATAGGGCTCTACCTGGGCAAGCCCCATGGACGCCTTCGGTGGCAACAGACCCACCGCCACCCTGCCCCCATCCAGCGGGGGAATGGGAAGCATATTCAGCACCGCCAACAGGGCGTTGATAATCACGCCGAACTGGGCCATCAGGAACAACGGGTCCGCGAGAACTCCGATGCCCGACAGGGGGCCAACAACCAGGCGCATGATGATCGCCCAGAACAAGGCCATGACCAGGTTGGATGCAGGGCCCGCCGCAGCCACCATCGCCATGTCCTTGCCGGGGTTCTTGAAGTTTCTCGGCGAGACAGGCACCGGCTTGGCCCAGCCAAATATAAAACCTGCTCCGCTCATCAACAGGATTACCGGAACCAGCAGGGTGCCCACCGGATCAATATGCTTGATGGGATTCAGGGTCAACCGCCCCAGCATCTCGGCGGTTCTGTCACCAAGGCGCCTGGCGGCATAACCATGGGCGGCCTCATGCACGGTTATGGCAAACAGCAGGGGCAGTGAGTAAACGGCAATCTTCTGGATCAAGTTCAATTCATTCATGAACGCATTGTACCGATATGCCGGGCGCAACCGCTATTGGGTTTGCAATTATTTCCATTTGCTGCAGTAAATGCCCGGTATCGCGGCAATTGCCTATGGAATATCAAGCGTGGTGGGTGTCGAATAGCCAGTGAGGTCCATGCCGACAAGGAGTTAGCAGATGTCTTACCGAAAAGCCCACATTGGATGGTCCCTGACCGCCCTGGCGGCAGTCGCCTTCCTGAGCACCTTCCCGCAACCCTCCAGCGCCATGCCGGCCTTTGCCCGCGAATACGGGATAAGCTGCACTACCTGCCACTCTGCCTATCCGCGACTGAACAGTTTCGGCGCGCAATTCCAGTCTGACATGAATTATCGTCTGCCAAATTGGCCGGATCATACGGTGCCAACCGGTGATGACATGCTCAGGCTGCCTGAAAAAGTGCCGCTGGCGCTTCGCATGCAGGCCTATATTCAAGGCCGCGACAGCGAGGCGCTTGATGTCGTATCCGGCGAGGCGGTAGCCGATTCCGGGGTGGACTTCCAGGCCCCCTACCTGATCAAGCTACTCTCCAGTGCTCCACTGTCCGATCACATCAGCTATTACTTCTACGCCATATTTGCCGAGAAAGGTGGCAACGGTGAGGTTATCGTGGAAGACGCCTGGTTCAGTCACGATGACCTGTTCGGAACGGGCATCTCCGGCATGCTGGGCCAGTTTCAACTCTCGGACCTGATGTTCCCCAGGGAAACCAGGATGACCTTCCAGGACTTCATGGTGTATCGCATGGCGGGCGTTACCTACGACCGCGGCATCGTGTTCGACAGCGCCCTGGGGCCACTGGACCTGGCACTGGGATTCTCCAACGGCAATGGCATCGAGCAAAACTTCACCATCAACAGTCCCGGTTATAAACGCCCTGACCACATGTTTGACAACAACACCGGCAAGAGTGTCTTCGGCCGGATCGGTACAAGCCTGGGCGGTGTGGATATCGGTTTGTTTGGCCTTTCCGGAAAGCAACGCAATGCCACCGGGCCCGCAGGCATGGATTCCGGCGATCGCAACACGGACAAGATCAGTGCGGGGCTGGACCTGTCCGGCACAATCGGCACCAAGTGGCACCTGTTCGGCCAGCTGCTCTGGAATCGCTGGGATGATTTCCTGGACCCGGGTGTGACCTATGAATGGAGCGGCTGCTTTGCCGGCGTCGACTACATCCACAGTGACAAGTGGGTGCTCTCCGCCCTGGTGAACTACACCGATGCCGGTGACTTCGACAACACCGACACGGTCTACGAAGGCATCGACATGCAAACCGTCACCTTCACGGCCAGCTACTACTTCATGCGTAACGTGAAAGGCTTAGTCGAGGTGAACGCCGATCTGCTATCCACCAAGGCCCGGGACGGTGACTACTTCACCGGCCACCTGGACAAGGATAATTACATCCTGATCGGGTTCGACGCGGCTTTCTAGTAACGAAAAATGCGCATTGATGGGCCGGATATCCTGCAAAATTAATTATGTAATATATCCGGCCATCACCTCCAAACCGGCGGCACCAGTAGCCTGCCGCTACTCCTGCTGCGGATTCCGGCAAGTCATTGTCTGGCAAAAAACCGGAAAAAAATAAAGCCTGCGTTTGCATTTGTGCCTATACTATTCCAAATTAAATATTCGTCTTTAGCAAGTAAATGAGGACCTTCCGGCAAGACCGGGGGCTAATAATAAAATCCCGAGGATAAATTCTCTGTAAAGCAAAACGCGGCTTTTCAAAAACTAAAACTTCATTGCAACGAACTTTTTCCCGAATTCAGCTCCAAACTGCCGGATTGTTGTATTCACCGGAAAAACTTCTCAGGAGTAATAGATGCTACTTCGAACGACTGCGCTGACGCGCGCGGCCCTGTCCGCACTCATATGTTTCAGCCCTCTCATGGTCCACCCCGGGATCGCCGTCGCTCAAAACGTGATAGACGCCACGAGCGAGACCATCCAGGCAGATGCACCAGGGGTTTTCCTGAAAAGGAAAGTGGGTATTGCCCGCTTCTCCAATGAAACCCAATCTGGAACCTCTTTCCTGGTAGATGACTCCGGGGACCGACTTGGCAAGCAGGCGGCAGACATCCTTAGCGCCCGCCTGGCGGAAACCGGAAAGTTCCTGATGTTCGAACGCCTGGATGCCGACGACGTGTCTGCCGAACAAATGCTGGCCGGCCTTAAAGAGCAAGGCGTCAGCATCGACTATCTTATTGTCGGATCGGTAAGCGAGTTCGGCCGCTCAACGGAAAGCGAGAGCGGAATCTTCCAGCGGACGAAAACTCAGAAAGCCTATTCCAAGGTCAACGTGCGTATCATCGATGTGGCGACCACGCGAATTATTTTCGCAACTGAAGGCGCCGGCGAAGCGACTTCGGAAGTCAAAAAGACAATGGGTGTCGGCTCTTCGGCAGGTTTTGACCAAAGCCTGACAGACAAGGCCATGTCTGCCGCCATTTCCGAGATGATCAGCAACCTGGTTGAGAACATGACCAATAAGCCCTGGCAGTCCTTTGTCCTGGCTAAAGAAGATGATCTTTACATTATCTCCGGCGGAGCAAGTCAGGGTCTGGAGCCCGGCGCCACCCTGCATCTGTATGAAAACGGCAGGACCGTCAAGAACCCCCAGACAGGCGCCATGATCACCCTGCCGGGCAAAAAGGTGGGCACCATGGAAGTGGTCTACTCGGTGGGCGAAGACGAGTTTAACGAACTGTCTTTTGTCAGCCTGAGCGGAGGCGTCATTACCAAGTCGCTGGACAATTACTATGTATCAGACAAGTAGGGAGTTCGCGGTGAAAAAATTATTTCTGTTTGCGTTGATCGCCATGTTGACCGCATGCGGCGGCACCCAGCACCGCACCAGCGGAATTGAGGAAAGCACCATGCTGATCATCCGCGGTGAGACCCTGGTGGGTCTGACCGTGTCAATCGAACCCGGCATAACACGGGTAATTCAAAAGGAAGACCTCACCCCCTACTCCATGGGAGTGCTGGGTGCCAAAGACAAAGAAGAGGAGAACCTTGAGACCG
>JBFFTZ010000123.1:0-7543 GCA_041571575.1 Gammaproteobacteria bacterium
GGCTCCGGCAGGCAGCAAAGCAGTCGCCACCTTCCAGTGGCTATAGCGCTCATCAACGGGAGGCTGGATATCCACTTCGCAGGCTTGCTGCTCCTGGGACTTCACCGCCAGGAATACACTGGTGGCATTAAAGAAGCCACGCTGGTTGTCCAGGTAGGCGCCCCTTACCGACAAGTCATAGGCGTACACCTGGTATTCCAGCAGCAACTCTCCCTGGCAGGGATCGCATAACCACTCTGCCTTGCCAATCTTCTCGCAGCCAAGCTCCTGACCCCCGCAACTGGCGTTCACCTTGATCACCTGCCGGGCAAAATCCCGAATAAGGTAGCTGCCCGGAATCCAGTCAGGCAACCACAAGCCTTGCCCAGCGGGGTCCGGGGTCGGTATCCGGATTTGCACCTCGAAAAGGTGATTCTCAGGCTGCACCGGGCAGATGCTGTAGTGGATTGTCATGCTTGATTCCCAATCGGTAGCCGGACCCCGTTGGGGCCAGCCTGGCTAAAAACGCAATATGGTTGCCGGTGCCAAGCCGAACCCCTGGATCACTCGCTACGGGGTAAGAACACCTCTGCCAACATGCAACGAACGCTGCCGCCGGCACAGTCTTCTATATATGGCACCGGCACTGCAAGAGGCTCAAGGTGTTTTTTAATAATCTCTAGCTGATCGGATCGCAAGCTGGCGTGGGCCCGCTCCGACATCACCAGCCTGCCTTTGCCGCCTCGGCCTGTTACCTCGAGCATATTACCGGCGAAGGCTTCCATTTGCGCCTGGCTAATCAGCACCAGTTCGTGACCGGTGTCAGTAAGACGCCTAAGGACCGCTGCACGGGCCGTTTCATCCTTGATTGAGTCTGCACAAATTACCGCAAGACCCGTACCAATGCAGAGCATGACATTGGTGTGATAAATCGCACTGCCCTGGGCATCCACGGCTTCGAACAACACCATCTCGTAGCCCATGCGTTGGGCAAAATCCGCTGCTGCCTGCAAATGCGTGCGCGGCGACAAGCAGGCGTAAGCCAGGTGATTCACCCGGTCGAACACCATGCTGCCAGTCCCCTCCAGGAACTGCTCCTGGGCCTCGTGATCACTCAGGTCCAGGATTTCCCGTATATCAAAACCCAGGTCTTCGTGTAGATACTCGAGCACGTCCGGGCGTCGCTCCAGGCGTCGACTGGGAGCAAGCATGGGATACAGTACAACTCGCCCATTCGCGTGGAAGCTGACCCAGTTATTGGGAAAAATCGCATCGGGCTTTACCGGCGTGTCCGTGTCCTCGATAACCAGAACTTCCACGCCGGCGCCCTCCAACGCTGACACCAGCCCATTGAACTCGGCGACCGCACGACCATTGTCCGCCGCATCTTTCCCGTGCATGACCTGGAAGGCATTGGAAGCTGCCGTCTCCGGGTTGGACAGGAAATGACGCGGCCGCACCATCATCACGGTGGAGGAACTCTGGGACATTATCGCCTCCTCATCAACGACGAGACTTTTCAGGCCTCTCTCACGGGAATCTTGCCAATCTTCATCCGCCACTCGGTGGGGCCGGTCTGGTGAACCGAACTGCCTGAGGAATCCACCGCCACAGTCACCGGCATATCGCGCACTTCAAACTCGTGAATCGCTTCCATCCCCAGTTCCTTGAAGGCGACGACACGTGCAGAACGAATCGCCTTGGAAACCAGGTAGGCGGCGCCACCCACAGCCATCAAGTACACAGCCTTGTGTTTCTTGATTGCCTCGATAGCAACCGGACCGCGTTCTGCCTTACCTACCATGCCAATCAAGCCAGTCTTATCCAGCATCATCTCGGTGAACTTGTCCATTCGGGTCGATGTGGTGGGACCTGCCGGGCCGACGACCTCGTCCCGAACCGGATCCACCGGGCCGACGTAATAGATAAAGCGGTTGGTGAAATCCACGCCTTCAGGCAGTGGTTCGCCGCGGGCAAACATATCTGCAATGCGCTTGTGAGCCGCATCCCGACCGGTCAGGAGTTTGCCTGAAAGCAAAATACGCTCGCCGGGTTTCCAGCTGGCTACATCTTCGGGCGTCACCTCATCCAGGTTCACACGGCGAGTATCAGCGCTCACCGACCAGGTAATCTTTGGCCAGTCGTCGAGACTGGGCGCTTCAAGCTGAGCCGGTCCATGACCATTCAGTGTGAAGTGGGCGTGCCGGGTCGCTGCGCAATTCGGAATCATGGCTACCGGAAGGGATGCTGCATGGGTTGGATAATCCTTGATCTTCACGTCCAGAACCGTGGTCAGACCGCCAAGACCCTGGGCGCCAATGCCCAGCGCATTCACTTTTTCATACAGCTCGAGACGCAACTCCTCAGCACGATTGGAGGGACCTCGCTCAGCCAGTTCATGGATATCCACGTGGTCCATCAGGGACTCTTTGGCCAGCAACATGGCTTTCTCAGCCGTCCCACCGATGCCAATCCCGAGCATTCCTGGTGGGCACCAGCCGGCCCCCATCTTGGGAACCGTTTCCAGAACCCAGTCGACCACGCTGTCACTGGGATTCAGCATGGCAAATTTCGACTTGTTTTCGGAACCACCACCCTTGGCGGCAATTCGCACGTCTACCGCATCGCCTGGAACCAGTTCCACGTGCACGATGGCGGGAGTGTTGTCCCGGGTATTCTGGCGTTTGCCGGCCGGATCCGAGAGCACCGAGGCCCGCAAGGTATTGTCTTTGTCTGTGTAGGCGCGGCGCACACCCTCGTCCACCAACTGCTGGACACTGCGCTTGGTCTCAAAGGTCACATTCTGACCGACCTTGAGAAAAACAACGCAAATGCCGGTGTCCTGGCAAATAGGCCTGTGGCCTTCTGCGGCCATACGGGAGTTCACCAGTATCTGGGCCATGGCGTCCTTGGCCGCCGGCGACTTCTCTCTTTCGTAAGCCTGGGAGAGCGCCTGGATGTAATCGATCGGGTGATAGTAGGAGATGAACTGAAAGCCTTCGGCAATGCTCTGGATGAAATCTTCTTCGCGTATGACCGTCATGATGTTGCAGTCCTTGTAGCAGGGTGTTCGGACAGGATAAGGAATTGTACCTCGCGAATCATCAGGATGCCCTTGAGGTTTTCCGAAGCTTACTACTGTCTGATCTGCCGGGCCGCGAAGGAGCTTATGGGCTCCAGATGGCCCGGAAACACGGGACTGGCACGGAATATCGGGCACTTTGCGGAATAATGTGCTGACGAGACCGGATTGTTTCGGCGCTGATGCCGCGGACCGGCTGGACAGCCCATCCCCCTTAAGATGGCTGCTCAGAATGCAGGGCCCGGGGCCCCCTGAGCCCGGACCTGCAGCCTAATTCAGTGTCTCGTCTACCAGGATTACCTGGTAGGGAGTCTGTTCGGTGGCGCTGGCCTGGGTGATGAGGATAGTAAAATTGTCACCGCCATTAAGCTGAACAACAAATGGCTCCACCAGGTATGCCTCCCCTCCGCCGGCCAGTTCCGGGCGAGTGGTGATACTCACGTAATATTCACCTGGCTCCCCGGCATAAAGATTGGATGTGGATCCGTAGCCGAGATTCCTGACAATTCCGTCGGAATAAGCCGGAGGCATCGTGGTCGGCAATGCTTCGCTCAGATACACGTTCAGGACTTCGCTGGTATAGATCCCGTGGATCGCACGTATTCTGGATTCGGTCGCCACACTTCTACGGTCATCCGGCCCAAGCACTCCGATCATTCCATCCGGTGAGGAGCCCGTTACAAAGGTGTACTCCTTACCCGCCTCAACGGTATCAGTCAGTTCCAGCAAGGGCGTGTTGATATCAGCAGTCGGCGTGACGAGAAAATCCAGGTCTCCGCCATTCAGGACAACAAAATCGGCCAGGCTCCCATAGTCCAGAGCGAGAGCTACCGGGGTCTGGGCAGGTCCTGCCAGGATATCCAGCGGCCCCTCGACCACATCAATATTCAGACCACGAACCCGACCCCCGTAGGTCACATCTCCGGAAACGGCACTGTCCTGCCCATAGGTTCTGATCATGTTCAATGCAGCACTCGAGTTACCGGCATTGTCCACAAAAATCATTTGCCTCTCGGCATCTCCGGTGAAATCAAGTGCGCCGGAGTCAAATACCACATCTGTCGTCCCGGAATTTGTAACCCGCACCTGGTACTCCCCGGGAGTAATCTCCAGGGACCCGGACGACTCGGTAAATGTAAGGGTGGTATAGGCAGTCATGCCAATCAGATCCACGCCTGGGTCGGTCAGGAAAATATCCAGCGGCCCAAGATCCAGGGAAGCATGAATAAACTCTAGGTAGCCACCCGTCACCGGCTTAACTCGCCTTGGATTGCTGGTGACAAATGTGGTCGGATTTGCCAGCGTGCCGGCAGTCACCACTGTGTATTCCACATTTCCGGAGAATTCATAGTCCGGAATGGTGTCGATGATTATTGTTTCCCCGGCAGGGGTGTAGGCCTTGAGTTCGACGGTGGCTATGTCGGTGGCTCCACCCTTGGACACCGGAATACTCATCCTGGTGGCCTTCAGGTATTCAACTGAGGAGTGCAGGGGCAACTCACTCACATCCATCTGGATACGCGGCCCATCAACTAAGGCATGCACCGCTCGAACATAATATGCAGTGACTTCATTTTCGGAGCTGCCGCATGAGGCCAGTAGAACCACTACGGCCAGGATGCCAAGGCGAAGGGAAGACAGGTACCGCATAGAAATTATCTCGAAATCGTAAACCGCCTATTGTACTCAAGTTCGGGCACAAGGTGATTGATATCAACCAGGCATATGGGCAACAAACAAAGAGCCCCGCCATGTGGCGGGGCTCTCTCAGGCTTCGGTCAGGCCCCCTGAACGGGAATCATGACGTGCATGCGCTTGAATTCCAGGGAAAACCTTAGAATTCGTAACGCACACGCATGTAGTAGAAAGCACCGTTAAAGCCAAACGGGCTGAACTGGCTGTACCGGTTACCCACACCATCTGCAGCACCGGGATTTTCTTCCGGAGTAGTGTCGAACAGGTTCTGGGCACCAAGCGTGAAAGTGACCGAATCGTTCCAGTGGTAAGCAGCCTCGGCGTCAACCAGATATTCACCACTGTAGGTGTTGCCATCTTCCGAGTCATACCAGTCGTCGAAGTAGCTCACACGGGCCAACAAGCTCCAGTCACCCGTAGCGTGATTGGCGGTCAGGTTGTAGCGAGTTTCCGGCACACCCTCTTCGATCTGGCGAATACGTGCATCATCAACCGTCTGGCCGGCATCCGTCACTTCGGTGCTTGTTGTGTTGTAGGCCAGGGTCAGGTTGGTGGTGCCAGCAGCCCAGTCGATCGGGTAGGTGGCAACGATATCCACACCTTCGGTGCTGGTGTCGAAGTCATTGGTGAAGAACCGGAAGTTCTGCAGGTTACCGGCACTGGTCACGCCTTCAGCGATCAGGTCTTCAATTTCCTGGTCAGTCAACTGGTAGTTCTGGGACAGGTTTAAACGATTCTCTACATCAATTTTGAAGTAATCAACCGTTACGTCCAAACCACCCACGTTGAAGAACACACCAAAGGTCACGTTGGTCGAATCTTCAGGCTCAAGAGGCTTGCCGCCACGCAGGGCTGCAACCGCTGAATCCGAAGGAATCGTGCCGTTATTCACCAGGTCATTCAGAACGAAATCAAACTCGGTGGACACATTATAGGCATTTGACTGACCGGGGGTCGGAGCCTTAAAGCCAGTGCTGGCGGTAGCACGCAG
Organism: Gammaproteobacteria bacterium; assembly: GCA_041571575.1. GTDB lineage: Bacteria > Pseudomonadota > Gammaproteobacteria > Steroidobacterales > BM003 > CAKZML01. Next base: position 5,748 of record JBFFTZ010000123.1, read on the forward strand.
ACCGAAGTTCTCGGTGATGCGGTAGTTACCGGCAATCTTGCCGTTGGTAGTGGTTCCGAAGTCAGAGTAGTCCTCGTAACGCATCGCAGCGCCAATCAGCAGGTCTTCGGTAGCTTCCCATTCTGCATCGAAGTACATGCCCAGGTTGCTGCGATCCCAGCTGCCGCCGGCGATGTTGCTGAAGCCGGGGAAACCGTTAGAGGCAGCACTGAAACCCTGGGGAGCCAGGTAGCCGATCTCGAAGGATTCCTGCTGACCGACGCGAATGGAGAATTCTTCCACACGCTGCTCGATACCGAAAGCCAGGTTCAAATCTTCACGGGGGCTGTAGCCAAAGTCCGCGTTGAAGTTACGTTCGAACTGCGTGTAGCCACCCGGATCGAAAGCAGTCGGCGTTGCCGGACCAAGAGAGGCATTAACGGTGTTGCGAATGAAGAAGTCCACCTGGTTCTGGCCAAGGCCGGCGCTGAAGTCATAACGCAGGCCATTGTCCATTTCGCCCATGACACCAGCAACAAGCGAAGTGTCGCTCACGTCACCACCAAACCGGGGGGTAAAGCCGCCGGGGAATATTTCCTGGAAGGTGAAGCAGTTAGGATCAGCAAACACCTGCGCCAGGGCAGTCGGATCAGGCGCATTGTTTACAATGTTGACCGTCGGGCAGTTAGCTGCTCCCGGCGCACCGCCAGCGGCTTCCAGCAAGTCGCCAACCAGAAGCGTTTCGCCACCGTCATTGCTGAATACCGCACCGCGAGTATTCGGATTACGGAAGTAAAAACCGCCGTCAACATGCTTCTTGGAGTAGTTGGCATGGGAGTAGAACTCGCTGCTGTCATTCAGCTGCAAGCCCATGTTTACCCAGAACTTCATGTCGTCGGTGATTTCCGGGGAGCCCCAGACCTGGGCCGGATTAGCCACGGCGGTGTTTCCCGCTGCGATCACGGCAGCAGCATCGTTACGCTGCACACTGCGATCGGTAGGATCGGTTTCACCCATTTCGAAGCTCGCGTTCACGAAGCCATTGTCAGAAAACGGCAGGCCGATGTTACCAGCGATGGTCATCTGTGTGCCGTCACCCTCTGAGTACTCACCGTACTTCGCTTCTATCGAACCGCCTTCATTATCATCCTTGAGGATGAAGTTGATCACGCCGGCGATGGCGTCAGAGCCGTACTGTGCCGCAGCGCCGTCACGCAGCACTTCGACACGCTTCAGGGCGATAGAAGGAATGGCCGAGATGTCAGGACCCTGGGCACCGTTTGAGATACCGTTGCCGAGCCAGTAGATAACCGCAGCACGATGACGGCGCTTGCCATTGATCAGCACCAGGGTGTGATCAGGGGCCAGGCCACGCATATTGGCAGGACGCACGATGGTGGCGGCGTCACTGATGGGCTGGGTGTTGACATTATATGAGGGCACTACGGTACGCAGCAGGTTGCTGAGATCCGTATCGCCCTGGTCGGCAAAATAATCACCGGACAGCACGTCGACCGGCGCCGGAGAATCTTCTACCGAGCGGGCACGGGCACGAGTACCGGTACTAATGATCTCTTCGATTTCCAGAGTTTCTACGGCCGCTTCTTCCTGAGCGAGCGCTGACTGTGAGAAACCGACAAAGAAAGGCGCTTGCAAGCCGAGCAATACGGCCAGGCGCAACTTAGTCGATGGTTTCATGGATTTCCCCCTAATAAAACCTTGTTAAAAAATGCGTGTGCCTGATTTAGCTAGACCGCTTTGGGGGAAATCTGAATAAAGATTTTAACAGCCCCCCGCGAGTTCAATTAGACTCAGAC
>JBFFTZ010000124.1:0-7533 GCA_041571575.1 Gammaproteobacteria bacterium
CCCAGGCCCTTGGTGATGTTGCAGCCAATCTGGATAGATGACTTTACATCGGTGTTACGCAACGCCTGGGAATCGGTGTTAGCGCAAATAAATTCCACGCCTTCGATACCTGACAGGCGCATGTGCTTGACGGCATTGCCGCCGCCCCCGCCGACACCGATGACCTTGATAACTGCGTTTTGGCTATACGCATCCATTAACTCAAACATGTTGTTGTTCTCCTCTGACGACCCACTAATAAAATAAGACTAGAAATTCCCCTGGAACCAGGCTCTCATCCGGTCCCAAACTTCCTTCACGCTGCTGCCCATCGGCGCATCATGGGAACGTCGTCCCGTTGCATCACGCCCATAAAGCAATAAGCCGACACCGGTGGCATGTATGGGATTGCGCACCACGTCTGCCAAACCTTCGACGTGTTGCGGCACTCCCAATCGCACCGGTGCATGAAATACTTCCTCGGCAAGTTCAACTGCCCCTTCCATCTTTGAACTGCCACCGGTCAGCACGACGCCTGCGGCCACAAGTTCTTCGAATCCACTTCTGCGCAGTTCATCCCTGATCAGGGTGAACAACTCCTCGTAACGAGGCTCCACCACCTCCGCCAGTGTCTGGCGGGCCAGGCGACGGGGCGGCCGGTCACCCACGCTCGGCACCTCGATGGTTTCATCGGGGTTGGCCAACTGTGACAAGGCGCAGGCGTACTTGATCTTGATTTCCTCGGCGTACTGGGTGGGGGTACGCAAGGACACGGCTATGTCATTGGTCACCTGGTCGCCGGCAATCGGAATAACCGCGGTATGACGAATGGCGCCGCCAGAGAACACAGCGATATCGGTAGTACCGCCGCCGATGTCCACCAGGCAGACGCCCAGTTCTTTCTCATCGTCCTCAAGGACAGAGTGACTGGACGCCAACTGTTCCAGCACGATGTCGTCGACCTGCAAACCACAGCGCTGGACGCACTTGATGATGTTCTGAGCTGCGCTGTGGGCACCGGTAACCATGTGCACCTTGGCTTCCAGGCGAACGCCCGACATGCCTATCGGTTCCTTGATCCCCTCTTGCTGATCGATGATGAATTCCTGGGGCAGGATGTGCAGAATCTGCTGATCAGCCGGAATCGCCACGGCCCGGGCAGCGTCGATAACCCGGTCCACATCTCCAGCGGTGACTTCCTTTTCCCTGATTGCGACGATGCCGTGAGAGTTGAGGCTGCGTACGTGACTGCCCGCAATACCTGTATACACGGAATGGATTTCACAGCCGGCCATCAGCTCGGCCTCTTCCACCGCACGCTGTATGGATTGCACGGTGGACTCAATATTCACCACCACGCCCTTTTTCAGACCGGTGGATCGATGAGAGCCAATCCCGATCACCTCAAGACGATCTTCGGAGGTAATCTCTCCAACAATTGCTACCACCTTGGAGGTACCTATATCGAGTCCAACGATAAGATTTCTATCACTCTTCTTAGACATTCGGCTCAGCCCTGAAGTCAGTGTGTTTGGAAACGTGTTTTGCATCGCGCTCTCGACCCACGGCGAAGCCGTGGCTGTAACGCATGTCTATGTAAGCCATCCGGGTAAGGTCCTCGGCGAGAATCAGGTCCAGGGCAGCGACGAAACGCGCAATGCGCTCTTCCACCGAGCGCCGACCGAAGCGCACTTCCAGCCCACTGGCCAGCTTGATCTGCCAGGATCCTCTCGCATCCAGATTTACCGCGGTAATCTCCAGCCCGCGAGGCGTCAGCAATTCCCGCAGCTGCTGCAACCTGGCAGCGACCCGCAACTCTCCGCCCTCGGGGCCACTCAAACGCGGCAAGACCTCAGAGGGCCAGTCCACGCCCCTGACAAACAACTCGCCACGTGAGTTAAGCAATCCGTCTTCGCCCCAAAGCGCTGCCGGAACCTGTTCGGTTACCCGGACCAGGACGCCATCGGGCCACTGGCGACGAATGGCCACCTTGTCCACCCAGGGCATCGCTTCCAGCGCATCCCGCATCCCTGAAAGATTGGCTGACAGGAATCCGCCGGCGGACACATAGGGCCGCAACACCGAGTCCAGGCTTGCCGGCGATACCTGGTGGAACTCGCCTTCCAATGTGATCTGTTCGATGGGGCGATCCACGGCAAACACCAGGACCACCGCCGCACCTACCAGCACAACCGGTAACAGCACCGCCAGCGCCACCTGGCGCCAGTGGATTACCGGCATGCTGAAGCTTCGGCGGGTTTCCTTTCGCCGATTCGTGCTTCGCCGGGTTGCTGCCTTACGCTTAACCAAGCTTCTCACCCTCGCTAAAACTGGTTTCAAGAATTCGCCAGACCAGCTCTTCGAAATCCAGTCCCGCCACCTTGGCGGCCATGGGGACCAGGCTATGGCTGGTCATTCCGGGCACCGTGTTCACTTCCAGGAACATTGCCCTGCCCTGGGCATCCAGCATGAAATCCACCCGGCCCCAGCCGCTGGCAGCGATCGCGTTGAACGCTCTCATGGCTGCCTTCTGAAATTTGCTCTCCAGGTCCGCATCAAGGCCGCTGGGGCAGAAATACCGGGTTTCGTCTGACTCGTACTTGGCCTGGTAGTCATAGAACACATTGGCCGCTTCGATGCGGATCAAGGGCAACGCAGCGCCCTGCAAAATTGATGCGGTGTACTCGCCGCCGGTGATCCAACTCTCTGCCAGCACACAGTCGTCATAGTCCCGTGCCAGCTCCCAGGCCTGGCGCAACTCCTGCATATTTTCGGCCCGGGCCATACCAACGCTGGAACCCTCATTAGCGGGCTTCACGATCATCGGCCAGCCCAGGTTCTTCCCAGCGGCCAGCAAATCGGCTTCCGAATCCAGCAACTGGTAAGGAGGCGTATCCAGACCCACTGCGGTAAATAATTGTTTGGAACGTAACTTGTCCATGGACAAAGCAGATCCCAGCACGCCACTTCCCGTGTAAGGGATACCCATGGTTTCCAGGGCTCCCTGAATAACGCCATCCTCGCCGCCCCGGCCGTGCAGGGCATTCCAGACACGCTGGTAGCCCCCGGCATGCAGCACATCCAGGGAATTCTCCGAAGGATCCACCGCGTGGGCATCGACACCACGTGCCTGCAAGGCAGCAAGTACGGCTGCACCGGTGACAAGCGACACTTCCCGCTCTGCCGAAGAACCCCCCAGCAGCACGGCCACCCGGCCAAAATGTTCGGCCTGGTTAATCACTATTCTTTCCGGATACACCATGCTCATGCGGCCACTCCCACCATGCGCACTTCGTGAACCAGGTCTACATCAAAGCGTTCTTTGACCGTTTGATGTACGTGCTCAATCAAGAATTCAATGTCGGCAGCACTGGCGGTACCAGTGTTAATAATGAAATTGGCGTGCTTCTCGGAAACCTGGGCGCCACCGTGAACCAGACCTTTCAATCCGGCGGCCTCAATAAGGCGTGCAGCATGGTCACCTTCGGGATTACGGAACACTGAGCCGCAACTGGGCTGCCCGATCGGCTGGGTTTGTTTGCGCCGCGTAAGCATGTCGCGAATTTTTTCCTGGCTGGTTTCGCTCTCGGGAGAAAGCTCCAGTTCCGCGGCGATGAACCATTCCGGATGTACCGGACCTTTCACGCTGCGATAGCCCACCAGGTACTCATCGGGTGTGCGCCAGATAAGCGTCCCGGTTCGATCAATCACCTGGACCCGTGAGACCTGGGCCCAGGTTTCACCACCGAAGGCGCCTGCATTCATGGACAGCGCACCACCCATGGTCCCGGGAATGCCGGCGAAAAATTCTGCCGGACCCACGCCCCAGCGTGCGCACATGCGGGCAATCTTGGCGCAGGCCACTCCGGCCTCCACCAGCACACGATTTTCAGACAAGCGCTCGATCTTGCCCAGGGCACCCTGGACACTTATTACGGCGCCACGAATTCCGCCGTCCCTGACCAGCATGTTGCTGCCCAGGCCCACCCAGGTGATTGGGGTTTCTGGATCAAGCTCTGCCAGGAAGGCCTGCAACTCCTCGACGTCCCGGGGGACGAAATAGATGTCTGCCGGACCGCCCACGCGCCAGGACGTGTGCTTGCTCATGGGTTCATTGAGGAGCACACGATCCATCCAGTGATTGCTGATCGGCAGCGCGTTCATTCAGCCACCTCCGAAGCCAGCAAGTCAGGCAGTTCCAGCGCCAGTGCGCCCACGCTTCCGGCGCCCAGCGTAAGAACGATGTCGCCATCTTCAACCAGGCCCGCCAATACGCCGGGAATCATTTCAAGCTCGGATACGAACACCGGCTCCACGCGGCCGCGGCCACGCACGGCCCTGGCCAGGGCCCGACCGTCGGCTCCAGCGATGACCTCTTCGCCCGCCGCGTACACCTCGGTCAGCACCAGGACATCCATTCCCTGGGAGAGCACTTCGGCAAAATCATCCAGCAGGTCCCGGGTGCGGGTGAAGCGGTGGGGCTGGAACACTACCACCACACGGCGGTCTGGCCAGCCGCTGCGCACCCCTTCCAGGGTAGCGCTGATTTCCCTGGGGTGATGACCGTAGTCATCAACGAACATGATGTTCTTGCCCGCGATGTCTCTTTCACCAATAAGTTGCATTCGACGGTCGATGCCGCCGAACTCGGCCAGCGCCTTCTGGACCGCAGCGTCAGAAACCTCCAGTTCATGGGCCACAGCTATTGCAGCCAATGCGTTGAGCACATTGTGTCGCCCAGGCAAGCCCAAGGTGACGGTGAGAGGCCGACAGTCCGGACGCAACACTTCAAAGGTGGAACTGAAGGCATCGTGACGCAGGCCAACGGCCCGTATGTCTGCATCCTCGGAAAGGCCGTAGGTAACCGTCGGCCGTGCGATCTCCGATATGAGCGACCTGACGTTGTCGTCATCGATGCAGACGATAGCCAGTCCGTAGAAGGGCAGGTTGTGAAGGAACTCCACGAAGGTGCGCTTTAGCTGCTGGAAGTCATTCTGGTAGGTCTCCAGGTGATCCACGTCGATGTTGGTCACGATGGAAATCATGGGCTGTAAATGCATGAACGAGGCATCGCTTTCATCCGCCTCGGCCACCAGGTACTTGCCTTCTCCGAGTCGGGCATGTGCATCCGCACTGGCCAGGCGACCGCCGATAACAAAGGTCGGATCCAGGCCACCCTCGGCCATGACACTGGCCACCAGGCTGGTCGTGGTCGTCTTGCCATGGGTGCCCGCCACGGCGATGCCGGAACGGAAGCGCATCAACTCAGCAAGCATCTCTGCTCTTTGCACCACCGGCAGGCGCTTCTCAAGGGCGCTGGCAACCTCGGGGTTTTTCCGGGTTACCGCGCTTGAAACCACCACCACATCGGAGTCACCCAGGTGCTCGCTGTCATGACCGATGAACACCTCTGCACCCAGGCGGCGCAGGCGGCGTACCACGGCATTCTCGCGGATGTCAGATCCCTGCACGTTGTAGCCAAGATTCAACAGCACCTCTGCTATGCCGCTCATACCGGCTCCGCCGATGCCGACGAAGTGAATACGGTTAATTCGACGCATGCGATAGCTCATGAGGCACCTTCCCACTTGCCCGCAGCCACGCAAGCAGAAACCAGGGCCTGCAAGGCATGGGGTTTGGCTTGAGCCCTGGCGGCCACAGCCATGTCCATCAAAACCTGCCGGGACTGCAGGAACTCAACCAACAAGGGCTCCAGTTTTCCGGCCCGCAACTCTGGCTCCGGTAACAAGCGCGCGGCGCCTGCACTCACCAGGAAACCAGCGTTCACCGTCTGGTGGTCGTCAACCGCCGCCGGGAACGGAACCAGCACCGATGCCAGACCGGCAGCGGCAATTTCAGCCACCGACAAGGCGCCCGAGCGACAGATCACCAGGTCGGCCCAACCGTAAGCACCAGCCATGTCTTCGATGAAGGGTTCAATCTCAACAACCAGCCCGGCATCCCGATATGCCTGCCTGGCTACATCGATGGTTTTCTCCCCCGCCTGGTGACGGACTTCAAACTCGCCCCTGTCAGCCACCCGACCAAGGGCCCGGGGAACTTCCTGGTTAAGACTCAGGGCGCCCTGGCTGCCACCGAAAACCAGCACCCTTAAGGGACCCTGCCTGGATGCCAGCCGCTTTTCAGGCGCTTCCAGTTCAATAATTTCCGTACGCACCGGATTGCCCACATGACGCGCCTTGGCCCGAGCCCTGAAAGCGCCGGGGAAGGCCTCGTAGACGTCCTTTGCAAGGTGGGATAACAGGCGGTTGGTCAGGCCTGCGACGGCATTCTGCTCGTGGATAATCAGGGGACGCCGCAACAACCAGGCGGCCAGTCCGCCGGGGCCGGAAACAAAACCGCCCATGCCCAGAACCAGGGCTGGTTTGCAGCGCTGCATGGCCCTGATGGACTGCCACAGCGCATGCAGCAACTGGACCGGAGCAAGCACCCAACGACGCCATCCACCCTGGCGCAGGCCACGAATCTGCACCCACTCCATGTCTATGCCCGCAGCCGGGACCAGGCGGGCCTCGAGGCCCCTGCGTGTCCCCAGCCAGACCACGTTCCGCGACTGCTTCTGCAATTCCCTGGCAACCGCCAGCGCCGGGATCACGTGACCACCGGTTCCGCCTGCCATGATCATCACGGTGCGACTCATTAGCTGCGCCCCCGTGATACGCGACCGCGGCGACCGGCTGCACGAGCAGTCACCGCCGAACGTCCGACCGCACTGGTTTCGTGATTCACACGGAAAAGCACGGCCAGGGCTACGAGGGTAATCAGGATGCTGCTGCCACCGTAGCTCATCAGCGGCAAGGTCAGGCCCTTGGTGGGCAGTGCACCCATGTTCACGCCGATGTTGATCAGCGCTTGCAAGCCCATCCAGAACCCTATGCCGAATGACAGGTAGGCGCCAAACTGCAGCTCGGCCCTGGCGGCGTTGATGGCGATCTTGAACGCACGCCACACCAGCAACATGTACATGCTCAGTATGCATACCACGCCCACCAGACCCAGCTCCTCGGCGGTCACGGCAAACACAAAATCAGTGTGGGCTTCGGGCAAGTAAAAGAGCTTCTGGACGCCGGCCCCCAGGCCGACACCGGTCCACTCGCCCCGACCAATCGCTATCAATGACTGGGTCAACTGGAAGCCGCTGCCAAACGGATCGGCCCAGGGGTCGATAAAGGACATCAGGCGCCGAACCCGGTATTCCGATGTCAACGCCAGTGACGCCATCGCGCCACCGGCAGTCAGGATCAAGAGAATGAAGTAGCGGAATTTCACCCCGGCAATAAACAACATCGCCAGTGAAGTGCTGAGCAATACCAGGGTGGCGCCAAAATCAGGTTCCAGCAACAACAGGAAGCAGGCCAGGGAGATAATCAGCATGGGCTTCAGGAACCCGCCAAAATCCTGCCGGACCTCGTCGCCGCGACGGACCATATAGGCAGACAAGTACATCATCAGCAAAAGCCTGGCCGGCTCGGACACCTGCAGATTCAGGAAGCCCAGGTGCAACCATCGCACTGCGCCGTTAACCGGCCGGGC
>JBFFTZ010000125.1:0-7465 GCA_041571575.1 Gammaproteobacteria bacterium
GCCGCAATACGCCGCACACTGCTGCCGGGAGCAACTTCCAGGGTCACCGGTGCATCGCGTGACCCGGGGGAATCCATCATCGAATTGAGATACCACCATCCCCCGCCCAGGACGCCGGCCAGGCAAATCAACAGGACCGGAAGGAGCCTCAGGAGACGTCGCATTGGCGAACCCCCTGGGCAGCCAGGGCGGCAAGTAGACGCTTGCCACCGTCCATGCAGGTGTAGCGATGTCCTTCCAATTCCCGCACCGGCCATAATCCAATCAGCGCATTAGAGAAGTACATCCCGTCCGCGTCCCAGGCATCGTCCAGCGCCAGGTCCCTTTCCTGCCATTCGAGACCAAGAGTGCGAGCAGCTTTATGCACCTGTTGCCGCATCACCCCTTTCACCCCACAGCGCTCAATTGACGGAGTCAGCAAGCGAGAGCCGCGTAGCAAATAGAGATTACTCATGGTGCCGCATACCAGCCTGTCGTCGGTATCCAGCATCACGCCTTCTGCAATATCGGGATCAGTCCATTCCGCGCGCGCCAGGACCTGCTCCAGGCGATTCAAGTGCTTCATGCCGGCCAGTGCCGGTTGAATGGCTAATCGTTGCTCGCAGACCCGTGCGCGGACCCCGTCCAGGTAATGGTCCTCCGGCCAGTCGGGCCAGGAACTGGTCATGATGATCCTGGTCGGCTCAGGCAGTTCCGGCGGCCGGTAACCTCGAGCAGACTCACCCCGGGTGATGATCAATTTGAGCACGGCCTTTGCCAGGCTTGTGGCAGCCTGGTGTATTTCCGTCTCCAGACCCGCCAATTCAAGATCCGGAAACTTCAGCCTGGCCGCGCTGTGCTGCAATCTGGCCAGGTGGGCCCCGAGACCTTGCGGTTGGCCATTGAAGACAGCGATCGTCTCAAACAAACCGTCACCGTACTGCAGTCCCCGGTCCCTTGGGTCCAGCGAGGAGGTCTGTAGTCCGTTGATCCAGGTGATTTCAGTCATCCGTATTTACAATCGCTCTTACCAGGCCCTTGGCCTTTGCGCGGGTCTCCAGCAGTTCGGAATCCGGTATCGAGTCTGACACGATACCCGCTCCGGCGGAAAAACTCAGGTGCCGGTCCTTTTGCACCAGGGTGCGAATAAGAATATTCAGGTCCATGCTGCCGTCCCTGTTCAAGTATCCCAGGGACCCGGTATACGCGCCCCGTGGACCTGACTCCAGTTCCCGGATGATCTGCATGCAGCGGACCTTCGGGCAACCGGTAATGGTTCCTCCTGGAAAGACTGCTGCGATGACCTTGCCGGGAGTGACATCCGGCATCAGATTCCCTCGTACGTTCGAAACGATGTGATGCACGTGAGCATAAGACTCCAGCACCATGTACTCGTCCACCTCAACGGTCCCCGCCTGGCAAACGCGCCCCAGGTCATTGCGCTCCAGGTCGATGAGCATCACGTGCTCTGCGCGTTCCTTGGGATGGCCGATCAGTTCTCTCATCAATGCGGCATCATCTTCAGGACTTGCCCCGCGAGGCCGTGTTCCCGCGATGGGCCGGGTCTGAACCACTCCGTTGCCGGTACTGACCAGCCTCTCGGGAGAAGAACTCAGAAGCCAGGTGTCTTTCCAGCGCGCCAACGCCGAGAACGGCCCCGGATTTGAGCGTATCAGTCGGGCAAACAACTGTTCCGGTGGTATCGCATGATCCAGGTCGGCTTGCCAGGCGCGGGCAAGGTTGGCCTGGTAAATATCACCGTCGGCGATGTACTGCTTTACCTTTACCACCGCATCGAGATAAGGCTGCGCAGCATCCTCAACCAGGTTCTCGAAATGCACGTGCTCGGGCACCGGCACATTGCCCGCTTTTGCCAGGTCCGCCTGCATACGTTCCAACTCGGCGGAGCGGCCGGCTTCACACACCAGCCATGTTTCCCCACTCAAGTGATCAAACACAATCGCCGCAGGTATCCGGACCGCGAAAGCCACCGGCAAATCCGGATGGGCGCCAAGGTCCAGGACTCTCTCAATCTGGGTAGCCAGTTCGTACGCCAGGAAGACAAACCACCCTCCACTGAACGGGAGCGTGAACTCGGCATCGGGATCCACCCTCTCTCGCTCCCACACCCGGTCCAGGGCATCAAGAAAGCGGGAATCCGCAGGACCGGAGTCATCACCATGCAGATGCAAGGACTGATCCAGCCACAACTCCTCACCCGGGGCGGCCATAAGAATGTCGTATCGACCTTCGGCGGTGCCGTTGGCGCTGGAGCACAGGAAAAACGGGTAGTAGTCAGGATCTACTGATTGAAGCGCCAGCAAGTCCGCGGTACCAGAAGAACTTACCCGTCGGGAAATGACCTTGCCCGAACCTACCACGAACCCACCTTGCGCTTACTCGAAACGCTGAAATAGCAGCGTTCCGTTAGTGCCGCCAAATCCAAAGGAATTAGACATGGCGTAAGTGAGCTTTTGTTCCCGGGCGTGATTGGGAACGTAATCCAGATCACAGGCCGGATCCGGGTTTTCCAAATTAATGGTTGGGGGTATAACCCCATCGCGAATTGCCAGCACGCTGAATATAGCTTCCACGGCACCGGCCGCCCCCAGCAAATGGCCGGTCATGGATTTGGTGGAGCTCACTGCCAGCTTGTAAGCATGATCGCCAAACGCGCGCTTGATGGCTACTGTCTCAGCCGCATCACCCAGCGGGGTGGACGTGCCGTGGGCATTTATGTAATCAATCTGTGACGCCGATATGCCAGCATCCCTGATGGCGTTTTGCATGCAGAGGCTTGCTCCCGCACCGCTCTCAAGCGGCGCAGTCATATGGTAGGCATCCCCACTCATACCAAAACCAACCAGTTCGGCATAAATTTTCGCGCCGCGCGCCCGGGCGTGGTCTAACTCTTCCAGCACCAGCGCCCCGGCACCATCGGCCAGCACGAAACCGTCCCTGTCACGATCCCAGGGGCGGCTTGCCTTTTCCGGCTCGTCGTTACGTGTGGAAAGTGCACGAGAAGAACAAAAGCCGCCATACGCCAGTTCGGTAGTCGCCATTTCAGCGCCGCCGGCAATCATCACATCCGCATCGCCATACTGGATAGTGCGAGCGGCAACGCCAAGAGCGTGCGTACCGGTTGTGCAGGCAGTCACCAAGGACAGATTTGGACCAGTGATACCGTGATGAATCGACAACTGACCGGACACCATGTTGATGATGCTTCCGGGTATAAAAAATGGGGAAATCTTCCTGGGCGACCCGGACTCAAGATATTTGCGGTAATTATCCTCGATCGTGGAAATTCCGCCGATACCGGCACCCATGGCTACGCCATAGCGATGTGCGTTGGATTCGTTGATTTCACATCCGCTGTCTTTAATCGCCATGTTACCCGCTGCAATGCCGTAGTGGATAAACGGATCCATTTTCCTGGCGTCCTTGGGCGTCAGGAAATCATCGGCATTAAAGTCGCTTATCGCGCCACCAATGTGGGCGTTAAACCTGGATACATCAAAACGGGTAATCTTGCTTATGCCGCTACGGCCAGCAAGAATATTTTCCCAGGCCTTGTCTATTCCGATTCCCACCGGTGACACGACACCCAGGCCGGTAACCACAACACGCCTCTTGTTCAAGTGAAGCCCCTGGTGTGATAGGTCTAGGAAAAGTGACACCGGCGCCATGAACAGGCGCCGGTACCATCATGTGCGATCAGGCTTGGCCCTTGCGCTCAACGATATAGTCAATGGCCAGCTGAACAGTAGTGATCTTCTCAGCTTCTTCATCAGGAATTTCGGTTTCGAATTCCTCTTCCAATGCCATGACGAGCTCAACGGTATCCAGAGAATCAGCACCAAGGTCATCGACGAACGAAGCCTCATTGGTTACTTCGGTCTCTTTAACGCCAAGCTGTTCGGCGACGATGGCTTTTACTTGTTTTTCGATTTGTTCGACATTACTCATTGCAGAATTTCCCTCTTCGGAAACAGCAGAACAACAAAATGGTGCGGACCTAATGTCCGCGAACGAGCGTATTCTAGTGGAAAGGTGATTTGCAAATCCACCCACCTTTATTACTCGTCTAACCCTCCTATCTGATCCAACGCTTGACGGGGCTGTGGATCAAAGCCCATCCGCCCCGCAGCACCAAATCTGACGAGGCATTCTACACCTAATCCGGCAACTAAATCATGTACATTCCGCCATTTACATTCAGGGTTTCGCCGGTTATGTAGCCGCCATGCTGCGATGCAAGAAATGCCACGGCATGGGCTATATCCTCGGAACTGCCCAGTTTATTCAGGGGAATCTGGGCTGAAAGGGCCTTGCGCTGCTCCTCCGTCATTTCCCTTGTCATGTCAGTTTCGATAAATCCGGGGGCCACCGTATTGACGGTAATTCCGCGAGAACCCACCTCTCTGGCAAGGGATTTGGAAAAGCCAATGATGCCGGCCTTGGCCGCCGCGTAATTGGTTTGCCCCGCATTTCCCATGATCCCCACTACTGAAGCAATGTTGATTATGCGTCCCGACCGCGCCTTCATCATGCCGCGCAAACAAGCCTTGCAGGTGCGATACAGTGAACTCAGATTGGTATTGATAATCTGGTCCCATTCATCCGCGCTCATTCTCAAAAGCAGGTTGTCACGGGTGATACCCGCGTTGTTTACCAATATGGTGGGGGCGCCCTCGTTGGCATTGATGTCGGCGACCACGCCGTCCACCGAGGCTTGCTCCGCCACATCCAGCACAACACCTCTGCCACTGATTCCAGCTTCCTCGAGATACTCGCTAATCGCCGAGGCACCGGCCGCTGAAGTAGCAGTGCCGATAACAATCGCACCGCGCGCACCCAACTCCAGGGCAATCGCCTTACCTATTCCGCGACTGGCTCCGGTGACCAATGCAACTTTACCTTGCGGCATCTAGCCTCTCCCAGCTGCTATTGATGGCAGCTTCAATAGTTTCAATATCAAAAGCAGCAAACACATCTATTTCCTTGCGTCGCTCGATTCTTCGATTCAATCCGGTTAGCACCTTGCCGGGACCGCACTCAACAATGGTATTTACCTGGTGGTCAACCATGGCCCTGACCGTATCTACCCAAAGCACGGGACTATGCAATTGCTGCACCAGCGCTCTACGGATTGCTGCAGGGCTACCGTGGGTCTTCACATCCACCGTGTAAATCTCCGGGACCAGCGGAGCGCGCACATGCACCTGCTCCAGGCGCTCTTCCAGTCGGCTTGCCGCGGGCCGCATCAAGGCGCTGTGGGCAGGCACACTCACCGGTAACGGGATAGCCCGCTTGGCGCCCTTTTCCTTGCACAAGGATAACGCCCGTTCCACCGCGGCGGTATTTCCGGCGATCACGATCTGACCGGGCGCATTGAAATTCACCGGTTCCAGCACCTGACCCATGGCAGCTTGAGCGCAAACCTCGCGGATCTGGTCGTTTTCCAGGCCCAATACTGCCGCCATGGCCCCTTCACCCGCAGGAACGGCTTCCTGCATGATCTGACCACGAAAACGCACCAGGTCGACCGCTTCGGCAAAATCCAGTGCATCAGCACAGACCAGGGCGGTGAACTCACCTAGGCTGTGCCCGGACATCACGGTTGGCGCGGGGCCGCCGCGTTTGCGCCAAACCCGCCAGACCGCAACTCCGGCGGCAAGCATCGCGGGCTGGGTGCGCTCGGTTGAATTAAGCTCTTCCACCGGGCCATCCTGGATCAACCGCCACAGGTCATAACCGAGTACCTCTGAGGCCTCCTCAAAAGTCTGCAAAACGCTGGGGTCTTGCTCCGCGAGCGGGGACAACATCCCGATCGACTGGGATCCCTGTCCTGGAAATACAAATGCTAGTGCCATTACTGCTCCTTTAATAATTCGCGCCGCAAAGCTTATTGGTCGGTCGAATCAGTTCTATTCTTTGTCGCTGCCTCTGCGAGGTTCATCACAAGGATGACCGATATCGCGCCAAGTACGCCACCCAGCGCTCCATAAAGGTGGGCGACTGTAACTACCGGACCGCCTGCCAGGTCCGCCGTCATCGGTAGTGGACCCGTCATGCCTTCCCATCCAAGTTTGACTGAAAGCAGGAGGATGAGCCAGAGGTAGCGCTCCCTCCGGCAAAACCACTGGAGAAGCAAAAGCCCGGCGAACAATCCATGCAGCACACCGGAGAGCCCCACATACCACTCCAGCTCCGGCTGCAGAAACCACAACCCGGCATCCACCGCCAGCGAAGAGGCCACTATCAGCCCCAGGAGGCTCGCAGCCTCCAGGCCCTCAGCCAGCAGGTAGACCAGCAGCCCCAGGGCGGCCAGGTTCATCAGCGCGTGGGGCCAACCTAGGTGAATAAAATGGCCGGTAAATAAACGCCATAACTGCCCTTGCGCCAGACCTTCGCGCTGGAACTGGAATAATTCCTGTGCACTTTCGCCACCCGCTTGCAGGGCCAGGCACAGCCCAGTCAGCACCAGAGCCAACAGTTGGGGACGGGTAGGTACAAATGCGTTACGGGTAGTGCCCATTGCGAAGCAACTTGGCCTCCGTGTCTGTTATGATTGGACCGAGACAAAAGCCCCCGGGCTCGCGACAGATATCTATACTCTTCAAGTCAGTTCGGATTAGCAACATTATGAATTCCAAACATACAAATTCAACTTCAGCCATGCGCGGCTTCACTTTGATCGAAATCATGGTTGTGGTGGTGATTCTTGGCATCCTCGCTGCACTGGTCGTGCCGAATATCCTGGGTAACGTGGATACCGCGCGTATCACCGCCGCCAGGCAGGACATTCGGGGAATCGAAAGCGCCCTGGACATGTACCGGCTGGATAACTACACCTACCCCACCACCCAGCAGGGACTCCAAGCGCTGGTCACCCAGCCTGCGGACCCCTCGATTCGCAATTGGCGCCTGGGCGGATACTTGAAAAAATTGCCCAATGATCCATGGGGCAATCCATACCAGTACCTGTATCCAGGCACCCAGGGTGAGGTCGATGTCTGGTCCATGGGCGCAGATGGACAAACTGGCGGCGAAGGCGTTGCCGCCGACATCGGCAACTGGATGGAGTGACGGGCAACGCTCGTCACAGCATCTGCCTTAAGCCAGTCAAACATTCCGACCTAGCATGAGACACAGACCACAATTCCGACACGGGCAGGAAGGATTCACCCTGATCGAAATTCTGGTAGTGGTCACCATCATCGGAATTATGGCTGGTATCGCGACACTCTCGCTTGGCCTGGTGGAAGATCCTCGGGGGCCAAGGCGGGAGATGGATCGCCTGGAAGCGCTCATCAAACTGGTCAGCGACGAGGCCTTGCTGCAAGGCCGGGATTTCGGGTTGCTCCTGGAAGATAACAAATACCGGTTTCTTAGCTACAATTACGACAAGGGATTGTGGGAAAACGAAGGATTGGACGAAAAACTCCGGGTCCGGGAGTTACCCGAGGGGCAGCAATTTCAC
>JBFFTZ010000126.1:0-7459 GCA_041571575.1 Gammaproteobacteria bacterium
CTCCAACTGGGAGCTCTGCACCCGGGCAGCTTTTTCCTTGTAGGCCAACTCAATCCACAGCCGCCTTAACTGGGCCACCACCTGGCGGCGGCGATCATCGGCCATGGCGGTTTGAACCTGGGACTGGACCAGTATCTGTTCCTTGCGCAAGGAGCGTGTTTCGCCGGCAGGAAACATTTGCTGGGCGCCCACCACCATTTGCGTCATGGGCTCCTGGTCCAGGGCAAAACTGTCCACCGGCAGACTCATCAGTCCAAGCTTGACGCCGGGATCCGGAAGTTGGGCCGCGGCAACGGCACGCTCGCCCATGGCCTCCCGTCGTGCATCCAGGCGGGCAATCTCCAGGTCCCGCTCAAGCGCGATTGACCGGGCATCATCCAGGGAAAGGGGCTCGCCAGCCTGGGCCATCGCGGGCAGCAGGCAAAACAAGCTAATTAGGTATCGGGCCAACAGGCCCCTTGGAAAAACAAACATTGCAACACTCCTGATCCAAACCGAAACAAACGGAACGGACGGAGCGCTATTTCAGATAAACGCAGAAACGTTTTTGCAGGGATACGCCGACAACAGAATTGCCAATATCAGGCGGTGGCGCCTCGAGCTGTTTGCCCACGGGTGGCATGAACTCCACCACGACCGGCGTTAGCGCAAGCCCCGGGGAATGATGATCCAGGGTCAAATTGCTCAGCGCAGAATCGCTGGATACCTGGGCCTCCAACGCACACGGACCGGATAAGTCGGTGTCACAGTGAGACTGCTCGGGCGGGCAATGAGAACAGGGCGGCTCTTGGTCCATCATGGAGTGATCCATCATGGAGTGATCCATTGTGGATGCACTCATGTGGCTGTTCATCTTTTCACCCAACTGGGTACCCATGGACATGGCGCAGGGCGCCAGGGCCAGGTTCAGCCACACCACCGTCAGCAAGGCCAGCACCTGGCTTGCTATGGGTCGGCGATTTCGGCGGAAAAGATTCATTAAAACCACTTTCTCAAAAAACAATAGCTGCACGCTATCCCAGACAAACTAAACAATCAAGGACTTAGGACACGTTATTCTCTGAATTTTCCTACCCGTGAGGGCCTCTACTTGTGGCAGAATCCACCCCATGAGCATTCATGAGGCTATTGGAACCCAAAGCCGGTTCCCCGGGAAATACGTAATTATCGCCGCAATGTGCGGTGCAGCCTCAATGACCCTCGCAGGTTGTGGGCAAGACAACTCTGTCGTCGCCCCGCCGCCCGGGGGAGTGACCGCCCTGGCCTCACCGGCAGGGCCCGGCGCTGCGGAACCCCACCTGGCCCTGGATGCAGACGGCTCCCTGATCCTGAGCTGGCAGACCTCGGACAAGGAATCCGGACAGGCCTCCCTGGACTACGCGCGCCTGGTCGATGGCAGCTGGTCGGCGCCACAGCGGGTCGCCCAGGGGGATAACTGGTTTGTAAACTGGGCGGATTTCCCCTCGGTGGAGCCCATGGGTGACGGGCGGCTGACCGCACACTGGCTGGTCAAGCGCGAAGGCGGCCCCTATGCCTACGACGTGTGGCTTAGCCAATCCGAAGACGGCAGCACCTGGAGTGAGCCGTTCATCGCCCACCACGATGGTACTGCCAGCGAACATGGCTTCGTATCATTATTCGGCTGGGGCGATCACGCCGGTGCGGTATGGCTGGACGGTCGGGAAACCGGCGGAAGCAGCCACGACCACGAGGGACATGGCGGCGGCGGGATGACCTTGCGCTTCGGTGTGTTCGACGAGCAGGGCAAGGTGGTTCAAGAGGGGCTGGTGGACAAGCTGACCTGCGATTGTTGTCCGACCGACATCGCCCGGGTGGGTGATGGCATGATCCTGGCGTACCGGGATCGGTCCGGCGAAGAAATGCGCGACATCGCCGTTCGTCGATTCGACGGCAGCAACTGGTCTGAGCCGATGCTCGTGGATGATGAGCACTGGCACATCACCGGCTGCCCGGTGAACGGACCGGCACTGGCTACCAATGGCGAACAGGTAGCCATCGCCTGGTTCAGTGGCGCGACAGAGACCGGCCAGGTCAAGACGGCGATCTCCCGGGATGGGGGCCGAAGTTTTTCCGCGCCGGTTATCGTGGATACCGAAGCCGCCCTGGGCCGGGTCGACGTTGCCTGGCTGAATGACCAGGACATCGCCGTGAGCTGGATCGACAGGGTTGGCAAAGGCGCTGCCCTGATGGCGGTGCGGGTAACTGACACAGGCGCCATTGGCGAACCGGTCACCATCGCGGAAGTCTCCAAGACCCGTGGCTCCGGCGTGCCGCAAATGGTCATGATGGACGGGAAACTGGTCTTTGCCTGGACCCATGTGGGTGAATTAACCCGGGTAGACCTTGCGACCCTGGACAACGAGTCTCTCTAGCAACGAACGCTCTGCAATCGCCGGCCAGTGGATACACCGGCCCGATTGGCAGGCTGGCGGATAGGGAAAATTACACTCTCGTGCAGGCGGTGACGCTGCCGGTCAAGCGCCTCCGGTCGCCGCGGACTGGCCCAGCCAGGCACCGCGGGCCGCGTCGCTGCCGAATACCTGCAACTCGTGCTCACCGGTCACGTCCAGGGCAATCCACCCGGCGTCCACCGGTGATCCGTCGACCAGCAGGTACAGCGCGTCGTCCCGTATCCCGGATGGCTGGTGCACCCGGATACGCAGCTGCGCCTCGCCCTGGCGCAGGCTGGCCCGGAATTCCGGCCAGCTCGCCGGCAGGCAGGGACGGACATAGAGACGATCGCCGTGGCGCTGCAGGCCCAACAGGCGTCTGAGCGCCAAGCGATACAGCCAGGCGGCCGATCCGGTATACCAGCTCCAGCCGCCCCGACCGGACAGCTCCCCCACGCTGTAGATGTCGCCGGGGGTGACGTAGGGCTCCAGCCGATATCGCTGCATCTCGTCCTCATCCCGGCAGCGGTTAAAGGGGTTGAGCCATTGGAAAAATCCCATGGCCGCGTCCGCATCACCCAGTTCCACCGCCGCCCAGGCGGCCCACACTGCCGCGTGAGTGTACTGCCCACCGTTTTCTCGCACCCCGGGCGGGTAGGACATGATGTAACCCGGGTCGTGGCGGTTACGCTCAAACGGCGGCGTCAGCAGCCGGATCAGCCGATGCTCGGCATCCAGCAGTTTTTCCCCGGCCGCGTCCATGGCGTGGCGGGAATCCGGATGGGACGGGTCGGCCATCACCGCCCAGGTCTGTGCGTTCAGGTCGATTTCGCATTCCGCGTCTCCCGGGGCGCCCAGGGGCGTGCCGTCGTCAAAGTAACCCCGCAGGTACCACTCGCCCGCCCAGGCCGTGTCACGAGTCCGGGCCAGCAGGCCCGAGGCCAGTTTCTCGTAGCGGTCGGCCCGTTCCGGATCAGCGCTGGCCTGGCACAGGGGCACGAAGCGCCGGCAGACCACCACCAGGAACCAGGCCATCCAGACGCTCTCGCCACGGCCCTTTTCCCCCACCCGGTTCAGCCCGTCGTTCCAGTCACCGGTGCCAATGAATGGCATGCCGTGGGCGCCGACGGCCAGGCGCGCGTCGATCGCACGACAGCAGTGCTCGTAAATACTGGCGGTGAACGTGGTCTCCTGGAACTCCGCATAGCGTTCCAGTTCGTGCTCGGACAATGCCTCGCCCCGCAGGAACGGCGCGGTGGCCCGGAGGATGCCCTGGTCACCGGTGACCTCGATGTACTCGGATACCGCGTAGGCCAACCACAACAGGTCGTCGGAGCAGCGGGTGCGAACCCCCCGCAGCGGACCCTCGTGCCACCAGTGCAGCACGTCGCCTTCCGGGAACTGCCTGGAGGCCGCCTGGATAATCTGTGCGCGGGTCGCACCGGGGTCGGCATCCAGCAGGGCCAGCACGTCCTGCAACTGGTCCCGGAACCCGTAGCCGCCGCTGGCCTGGTAGAAGCCGATGCGACCCCAAAGCCGGGAGGAAATCAGCTGGTAGAGCAGCCAGTGGTTGATCGCGGCATCGGCCGCCACATCCGGCGTGTTCACCCTCCAGGTACCCAGCAGGCTCTCCCAGCGGTGGCGCATAGCCCTGTGCCTGCCCCTCACCCAGTCCGGATCGCAGGCCAGGGTGAGCAGCTGCCGGCAGCGAACCATGTCCCGGGACGCGCCCAGGGCAAAATGGGCCTGGGTCACCTGGCCGGGCGCCAGCTCCAGGTGGACCTGGTAAACCGCGAATGGACGGGCGCAGGGAAAAATGCGTTTGGACAGGCCGATGGCCGCCATCCCCGCCGGCACGGCCCAGGATCCCCGGTTGCCCAGGAACTCCGTCCCGTCCGTGGTCACCCCGTGGGCCGGCAGGCCGGAAGCGACGAAGGCCACCTGCTCCCCCCCCTGGCGGGCGTAGGCGTCGCGCACCAGCAAGGCGCCGGTAGCAGGATCCCGATCCGGCAGTCTCAGATGGCGGTCCATTCCATGGGCGTTGCCGATCAACCATTCGACCGCGTAGGTCAGGGTAAGGCGCCGGGTCCGGGGCCAGCGGTTGGCCAGGCGGATACGCAAGAATTTCAACGGATGTTCCGGGTCAACGAAAACCTGCAGCCGCTGCTCCAGACCCTGGCTGTTGTGCTCGAACCGAGTCTCGCCGATCCGGTGGGTGACACGATAGGCAGCTGAGCCAGGGCGCGGCCCCGGCGTCAGCGACCAACTCTCGGCCGTCTCCTCGTCCCGCAGGTAGAGCGCCTCGCCGCCTCGGTCCAGCACCGGGTCATTGCTCCAGGGCGTGAGCCGGTACTCGCTGCTGTTGCCCCACCAGGTGCACATGGACCCCGACTCGCTGACCAGGGTGCCAAAACCGGGGTTGGCCAGCACGTTACACCAGGGAGCCGGGGTTCCCGAGTCCCCGGAAATCAACAGGCTGTATCCATCAAGCCCCGGCTCCAGACCACCGGGTCCGCAGGCAAGCTGCAGGTTGGCGGGAGGGGCCACCGGCGGGATGCGATCGGTGGACAGCGGTGCCGAGGGCTGTGGCACAAACTCGGGCATGCGCACGAAATATTGCCCGGTGGGCAGAGCGGTCGATTCCCTCTCACCCTCCAGGTGCAGCCGGGCGGCGGCCAGCAGGCAGGCCTTTTCCCGGGGTGCCAGGTTGCCGGCCGGCACGATATAGGCCGACGACTCGCTGCGCCCGCGACTGGGCGGCACGTGCGCCTCCACCAGCTTTCGCAGGCGCTCGTTGGTGGGGAAGGTGTATCCGCCCTTGGTTTCATCCAGGAACACCACGTCGACAGCCACCCCCTTGCCGTTGAGATAGGCCACCCGCTCCAGCAGGGCCTCGGCAGCGCTCAGGTCCTCGTCGCCGTCCAGCCGGAAGCTGACTATCGGCCGGTCCCCGGAAATGCCGTGTCGCCAGAGGATGTCCTGCACCTGCCGGATCTCATCAAAGGCATCGTCGGCGATCTGGGGAAGAACACGAGGCCAGAGCAGGTCGGCAAACAGGTGGTAGGCGGCGCGCACCTGCTGTGAGCCCAGCCGCCGGCCCGTCAATTCCCGTTCTGCTTGCAGTCCCGCCTCCTCAACGGCCCAGTCCACCCGGTCCAGGCTCTGGAATCGCGACAGCGCCGTCGTCACCGCCTCGCGGCTGCCGCCCACCGCTGAAAGGTAGGCGCAGTCTGAGGTCGATCCCGGCGGGACCTCCAGGGTCAGGGCTATGGCCATGCATGGGTCCAGGCTGGCACGAGCCCGGTCCTCCAGCCCGCCATCGTCGCCGACCAGCGCTGCCGGCGCCACGGGTGAGCCACCGCGCCCGATGAACACGCCCCGATCCACCTGGAAGCGGCGGGACTGGCCGCCGATCACCTTGTGAGCCAGGTATAACGGCGGCTCATCCGGTTCGCGGGGACGCCGCCTGAACAGCAATGTTGCCTCTTCCTTCAACAGGCTGGACTCGATGAACAGTTTGCTGAAGGCCGGGTGGCGGCGGTCGGCGCCCTCCTGGCCCAGTACCGGTTCGCCATAGGAGCACAACATCACCCGCCGGGGCCGACTGCCCTCGTTGGAGATGCGAATTCGGCGCAACTCCACATCCGCCGAGGGGGCCACGCAGACGGTCAGCCGCATCAGCAGGCTGTCGTCCCTGGTCAGGAATTCCGCCTTGTGGGGAGCGAAGGTCGCCCGCACGCCCCCGGGCAGCGGCCCCGATCCCAGGGCCAGGAGCCGGTCCGTGTCCAGGTCTTTCATGTACAGGCACAGGCCGCCCGCCGCGCCCTGCTCCAACGGGTTCCACCGGGTGACGGCAGCACCCCGCCAGAACATCGCGCCCCCGCCCTGGTCCGAAACCCGGGTGGACAGGTGGCCGTTGGACAGGACCGCCAGTTCCGGCTGTTCCGGCGAAAGTTCCCACTGGGTGATCACCGCTTGCTCACCGGGCAATTCCTTCAGGGGCGAAGGCAGTCGCTCCAGGTGCCGGGTCTTGATGCGCTGTGGCAGACGCTCGTAGAGCAGGTGTTCGACACTGGCTATGCGCGGGTCGCTATGGAAATGCCGCAAGACCCTGTCCCGGTACAGCGCATTGCCAATGGCCACCATGATCATGCCCTGGTGGTGAGTCATGTAGGACTGCACCACCTGGGGCAGCGCCCCGCTGTGCTTCTGGGCATGGCCGAAATCCATGGCCTCGAATAGCCCGTAATGACCCAGCCCGCCCAGCCCGATAAGTCGCTCCAGGTTCTCCACTGCCTCGGCGGGGGCATAGGGAAGCGCCAGTGCCGACGAGTAGCCAGAGACCACCAGGCGCTCGCCCTGGTCCCACTTCAGTCCCAGCCCCGGAATGCCGAAAGCGTAGTACTGGTAGTGGTCGTGGGCATCAAACCGGGCATAGCCCGACTCCGAGATGCCCCAGGGAATGCCGTGCCGCCGGCCGAAACGCATCTGTTGCCGGACCGCACCCTCGCAGCTCTGGTTCAGCAGTGAGCCCGGCGGGCTGTGCATCAGCAAGCGCGGCATCAGGTACTCGAATGCCGTGGCGCTCCAGGACAGCAGGATCCGCAGCCCGCGGATGCGAGTCAGGGGTCTGCCCAGGTGCACCCAGTGGCGGGGCGGCACATCTCCCTTGGCGATGGCCACCAGGCTGGCGATACGCGCTTCCGATGCCAGCAGATCGTAATACCCCGGATCGTCCTCTCCAGTTGTGGCGTTGTAACCCACCCGGAACAGGTGACGACTCTTGTCATAGAGGAAGTGAAAATCGGTGGCCTCCACCAGCGCCCGGGCCTGCCCTGCCAGCTTCTTTCGGGATGCCGCCAGTTCCTCCACCGCCGCCCGGGCCCCTGACACCTCCACTCGAAGGGTCTCCAGCCACTGGGCCTCGACCTGGCCGCCCGCGCTTGCCTGGATATCGACCAGAAGCGCCTCGACCTGCGCCAGGGTCCGCGCCACGTCCCCCGGACCCTGCAGTGAATCCAGCAGGCGTTTCAGCTCCCGGACCTGTC
>JBFFTZ010000127.1:0-7425 GCA_041571575.1 Gammaproteobacteria bacterium
CCTCAGCCTTGTCGGCGCTCTTCCACAGAATGGATGCGCATCCCTCGGGCGAGATCACTGAATAGATAGCGTATTCCAGCATCAGCAGGCGGTCACCCACACCAATGGCCAGAGCGCCCCCCGAGCCGCCTTCGCCAATCACCACGGCTATCAGCGGGGTCTTCAGGGTCGCCATTACAAACAGGTTGCGGGCGATGGCCTCGCTCTGGCCGCGCTCCTCGGCCCCTACCCCGGGATACGCTCCAGGCGTGTCGATCAAAGTGATGATAGGCAGGCCGAAGCGCTCGGCCAGTTTCATCAGGCGCATGGCCTTACGGTAGCCTTCGGGCCTGGGCATACCGTAGTTACGTTGCACGCGCTCCTTGGTGTCCCGACCTTTTTGCTGACCGATAACCATGACCGGGATGCCTTCCAATCTGGCCAGCCCTCCCACCATCGCCTTGTCATCGGCGTACATCCGATCACCGTGCAATTCCTGGAAGTCGGTAAACACCGTGTCCAGGTAATCCAGGGTATAGGGGCGCAGGGGATGCCGCGCCAACTGGGCTATCTGCCATGAAGTCAGGTGCGAGAAAATCTTTTTCGTCAGGGTCCTGCTATTACCCTTCAGTCGCTCGATTTCCCCGCTGATATTGATCTGCGAATCATCGCCAACAAAGCGCAATTGCTCGATCTTCGCTTCAAGCTCAGCGATAGGTTGTTCAAAATCCAGGAATTTCAGGTCCATAGGAACAATTTCTACTGCTAAATGATGGTTTGAACACTACCTCCAACATGGATTGGAGACAAGCATCCTGAACAGGTGACACACCTAGGAGTTTTCTACCCGGCGAGGATACATGACCCGAACCCGGTCTCGCCCGACCATTTCCGCAAGCCGGTCCATCAGTTCGCGGCTGGGCTTGACCTGCCATTGCTCGCCCAGGTAAACCCGCCCTTGCGCACTGCCTCCCCGGTACTGGATACCTACATCGCAAAGGCCTCCAAGGTGAGGCTGCAAGGCGGATTTCAGCTGGTCTGCGAAGTCCTGGGGGATACTTCCCCCATCGCACTGGATCAGCAACCGCCGGGCGTAGCGCTGGCGGGCCTGCTCCATGGTCTGCAGGCTGGTGGCGTTAAGACTCCAGGCATCGGTGAAGTCCACGAACCTCAAGGTACCCTCAACAATCAGGATGGCATCCTTGGTCAACAAATGCCTGTGATCATTCGCTACCTCATCAAAAAGGGTGACCTCAAGTCGCGCACTGCGGTCATCAAGCAACAAGATCAGGCGGTTTCCCCGCTTTCGCATGTCCATCACCAGTCCACCGACGGTAACAGCCTTGCGATTGGAAGCGTAACGGGACTCACCCGGCGCCGGCCGTCCCGACACCAGGTCCACGATGCGGCCGCTGGTGAACTGCTTTAGCTCTATCTCGTATTCGTTGATCGGATGACCGGTGAGATACAAACCCAGGGTCTCTCGCTCTCCCAGCAAGCGCTGTTGCTCGCTCCACTCCGAGCGGCGTTTGATCAGGGTGTGCTCCATCGGCACTTCCGGCGCAGTCACCGATCCGAACATGTCGCTCTGTCCGGCGGCCAGCGCCCTGGCAGCCTGCTCGGCCACTTTTAGCGCCTCGTCCAGGTTCGCCATCAGGGTGGCCCGGTTCTCGCCCAGGCAATCCATGGAACCGGAGCGGATCACCGCCTCAAGCACACGCCGGTTGAGTTTCTTGGGATCGATCCTGCTACACAAATCAAACAGGTCCTCGAAGCGACCGTTCCGTTGGCGCTCTTCAAGCAAGCCCTCAATGGCTCCCCGACCCACCCCCTTGATGGCGCCGAGTCCATACCTGATGCTCTTGGTATCCGGGGCGGAAAACGCGAACTCCGATTCATTTACGTCCGGTGGTGCGATTACCAGGCCCATCCGGTTGCACTCTTCAATGAAGGTGACCACCTTGTCAGTGTTGTCCATGTCGGAGGACAACACGGCGGCCATAAACTCCGCAGGGAAATGCGCCTTGAGCCAAGCCGGTTGATACGACAGCATGGCGTAGGCGGCAGAGTGAGACTTGTTGAAACCGTAGCCTGCGAATTTCTCCATCAGGTCGAAGATGTAAGTAGCCTTGGCCTCATCGACTCCCCGGTTCTTGGAGCCATCAACGAAGAACTCTCGCTGCTTGGCCATCTCCTCGGCCTTCTTTTTACCCATGGCACGACGCAACAGGTCGGCACCGCCCAGGCTGTATCCGGCCAGCACCTGGGCGATCTGCATCACCTGTTCCTGGTAAAGAATCACGCCATAGGTTGGCTCCAGGATGGATTGCAGATCCGGGTGCAGGTAATCAATCGCCGCGCCGGTACGGTCGTGTTTGCGATCGATAAAGTCATCCACCATGCCTGATTGCAATGGACCGGGACGAAACAACGCCACCAGCGCCACGATTTCATCGAAGCGGTCGGGCTGCAGGCGCTTGATCAGGTCCTTCATGCCCCGGGATTCAAGCTGGAAGACAGCGGTGGTCTCGCAACGCTTCAACAACTCGAAGGTCTTCTCGTCCTCGTAGCAAATACCGTCCAGGCTTATCGTTTCCTCGCCAGCCGCACTGCGTTTCCGGTTGATCGCCTTGAGAGCCCAATCTATGATGGTAAGGGTTCGAAGACCCAAAAAATCGAACTTCACCAGGCCGACTTTCTCAACGTCATCCTTGTCGTACTGGCTGACAACGTTTGTTCCACCCTCTTCGCAGTAAAGCGGTACAAAGTCCGTCAACGGACCGGGAGCAATGACCACCCCGCCGGCGTGTTTACTGGCATTTCGGCACAGGCCTTCCAGGGACCTGGCCAGGTCTATCAAGGCCTGGACTTCTTCCTCATTCTCATAGGCCGTGCGCAGTTCATCTTCCTGGGCCAGCGCCTTTTCCAGGGTCATGCCAATTTCAAAAGGAATCAGCTTGGCAATACGATCGACGAACCCATAGGGATGCCCCAGCACCCGGCCCACGTCGCGCACCACGGCCTTGGCGGCCATGGTGCCAAAGGTGATGATCTGGGAGACCTGGTCCCTGCCGTAGCGCTCGGCCACGTAGTCGATAACCCGATCCCGGCCTTCCATGCAAAAGTCCACGTCGAAGTCAGGCATGGACACACGTTCCGGATTGAGGAAACGCTCGAATAACAGTTCGTGTTCCAGGGGGTCGAGATCGGTAATGCCCAACACCCAGGCAACCAGAGAGCCGGCACCGGAACCACGTCCGGGACCGACCGGTACGTCGTTTTCCCTTGCCCAGCGAATGAAGTCCGCAACGATCAGGAAGTAACCCGGGAAACCCATGCCTTCGATCACGGCCAATTCGACAGCCAAGCGCTCCTTGTAGCCGGGAATGTCGGCTTCAGGAATATTTCTCAATCGGATTTTTTCGGCCAGGCCACGCTCACTGGCCTCGACAAGCCAGGAGGCCGTGGAATAGCCCTCTGGCACTTCGAACTCGGGAAGCACACTGTGTCCCAACTCCATGGTCAGGTTACAGCGCCTGGCTATCTCGACCGTGTTGGCAAGAGCCTCGGGCAGATCCTCGAATAACTCCGCCATCTCCTCGGCGCTACGCAGGTATTGCTGGGTGGAATATTCCCTGGGCCGGCCCGGATCAGTCAGCGCATGACCCCCGCGAATGCAGACCCTGGCCTCATGGGAATCAAACTCTTCCGGGCCCAGGAAGCGCACGTCATTGGTGGCCACAAGGGGCAGGTCCATCTGCGCGGCCAAGTCTACGGCCGCATGCAAATACGTCTCATCGCCTTCCCTGCCAGTGCGCTGGACCTCCAGGTAGTACCGATCCGGAAACAGCCCGGTCCAAAACTCAACTGCCTGCCGGGCGTCACTTTCGCGCCTCGCCAGCAACGCTCGGCCAACGTCTCCGCGCTTGCCACCGGAAAGTGCTATCAGTCCGTCGGTCATGCCCTGGAACCACTGCCTTTCCAGCATGGGAACGCCGTGATGCTGCCCCTGCAGGTACGCCCGGGTCAGCAGTCGGGAAAGATTGCGGTAACCGTTTTCATAATCCTGGCACAGAAGGATCAGGCGGCTGGGTTTACCCGGATCCTCGGGCTCATTCAGTAACAGGTCGGCGCCTATTATCGGCTTTACGCCCCTCTTGCGGGCGGCCTGGTAGAACTTCACCAATCCAAACAAGTCGTTTTGATCGGTCATGGCCAGGGCAGGCATACCCAGTTCTGCCGCTCTGTCCATCAGTGCGGGAATACGCACAACACTGTCGACCAGGGAAAACTCGGTGTGCAGACTCAGGTGGACAAAAGACGAGTTCATCCCTTGCCTCCGAAAAAGGCGCTCACTGGAGAAAACGAGCGCCGGTGTATGGGGCTGGGGCCGCTTTGTTCCAGGCACTTGCGGTGAGCTGCGGTGGGATAGCCTTTGTGGCCTGCAAAACCATAACCGGGATACACCACGTCCAACCCTTTCATCATTCGGTCCCGAGTCACCTTGGCAAGAATAGAGGCGGCGCTGATCTCGGGAACCAGGGCATCGCCGCCAACAATCGCCTCCATGGTACAGGACAGTCCGGTACCGGCCAGTGACGGGCAACGGTTCCCATCCACCTGTACATGGGCCGGTGCCACCGAGAGTCCCAGCAAACTTCTGCGCATGGCCAACATTGTCGCGTGCAGGATATTCAGCGAGTCAATCTCGTGGGCGTCCGACCAGGCTATGGCCCAGGCGAGGGAACGAGCCTTGACCTGTGGAAACAGCGCTTCCCGCCTGGCCTCGCTCAATTTCTTCGAATCGGCCAGTCCGGCAATCGGGTCTTCCGAATTTAATATCACCGCCGCGGCGACAACCGGTCCCGCCAGTGGACCCCTGCCCGCCTCGTCAACCCCGGCCATCAGGTTGCCAACGAAAAAATTCAGGCTGGCCTGGGTCGTCATTCGGGCACCTGCTCCACCGGTTCCCGACCCAATAGTTCCAATACTGCCCTGGCTGCTGTGCTTGCCGCATCCTGGCGAAGAGCACGGTGCATGGATTCAAAGGCCTGGATCTGCACCTGGCGTCGCGCCGGCTGCTCCAGCAGGTTCAGCACTTCCTTACCCAGTGTTTCCGGGGTCACTGCATCCATGATGTGCTCTGGCACCACCGGTGGTGAATGCAGAAGATTCGGCAGGGAATAGTATTTGAGATGCAAACCAAGAAATGTTTCCGCCAACCACTTGGTGATCTTGGAGATCCGGTAGGCCATCACCATGGGCCGCTTTACCAGGGCGGTCTCCAGCGCAGCGGTACCTGAAGCAAGCAGCACCACGTCGGCCGCGGCCATACACGCCTGGGGCTGTCCATCCACCAGGGTCACACAGATACCCGGGGCCGCCTGGGCCAGGGCCGCTTCGAAAGCCTGACGCACGGCCGAACCCGCCATGGGAGAGACAAACACCAGGTCGGGTTGCCGATTGGCAAGCCAGTTGATGGCTCCGGCAAAATCGTCGCCCAACCGTTTTAGCTCACCTTGGCGGCTGCCCGGCAGTACCGCCACCACCTGGCCGGTTTCGGGCAGACCCAGCTTTCGCCGGTGCTCGATCTTGTCCAGTGCCGGGGGGATCTCATC
This sequence comes from Gammaproteobacteria bacterium, assembly GCA_041571575.1. Classification (GTDB taxonomy): domain Bacteria; phylum Pseudomonadota; class Gammaproteobacteria; order Steroidobacterales; family BM003; genus CAKZML01. Next base: position 5,598 of record JBFFTZ010000127.1, read on the forward strand.
GGCCAAGGGGTGGCCGACAAATGCCGCAGGTACACCGTGTTCGTCGTAAAACGCCTTCTCAAAAGGCAAAAGACACAACACCAGGTCGGTGGAACGGCCTATCTTGTGGACCCGCTTCTGGCGCCAGGCCCATACCGACGGGCTGACAAAATGAACTGTCTTGACGCCGTGGCGACGCAGTTTGCGTTCCAGGCCAAGATTAAAATCCGGTGCATCCACACCGATAAGCACATCAGGAGGGTCAGCGCGCCAGCGCTTGACGAGACCCCGCCGAAGCTTGAGAAGACGGGGCAATTCGGCGAAGACCTCGACGATGCCCATTACCGCCAGTTCATCCGAATCGTGCAGGCAATGACAACCGGCCTCACGCATCAGCGGTCCGCCCACACCCTCTACCTGGAGCCCGGGCACCATCCGCTTTAGAGCCTTGATCAGGGCTGCCCCCAGCAAATCACCGGAGGCCTCGCCAGCCACAATAGCTAGACGCATGAGTCAGAGATCTCCCAAGTAAAAGGGGGCGTAAACACCCAGGCTAATCCATTCCCGAAGACCCACGGGAGTGTCAGCGAATGATACTGCGTCGAGACTCGTGAGTCAGGAAGTTCAGGAATATCTGCAATTCGGGCTGGGTTTCCGCGAGCTTGGCAATCTCGTCCGTCGCCTCTTGAAGGCGCAACCCGGACCGGTACAACAAGCGGTAGGCATTACGAATATTGCGCAACTGCTCTTTCTCGAAGCCACGACGCTTCAGTCCTTCGAGGTTGATCCCTTTCGGTTCACCTGGGTTTCCGGAAATGGTGATGTACGGCGGCACATCCCGATTGATTCCCGAGTACATACCGAGGAACGCGTGATCACCGACGGAGCAAAACTGGTGGGCACCGACAAAGCCACCGAAAATCACGTGATTGCCAACGTGAACATGTCCCGCGAGGGTCGCATTGTTGGCAAGAACCACATCATTGCCAACGGTGCAGTCATGGGCAATATGCACGTAGGCCATGATCCAGTTGTCATTACCCACTCGAGTCGCACCCTCGTCCTGGGTGGTGCCGCGATTGATCGTGCAATACTCGCGAATCATATTGCCATCGCCAATCTCCAGCCGGGTTTTCTCGCCCGCGTACTTCTTGTCCTGAGGCTCGTCGCCAATGGAGGCAAACTGGAAAATCCTGTTCTTCTCACCAATGACAGTGGGCCCCTTTATCACCACGTGAGACGCGATTTCAGTTCCGGTCCCGATCCGCACGCCATCGCCAATCACGCTATAGGGACCGATAGATACGCCATCGGCAATCTCTGCGCCCGGGTCTATAATCGCAGTGGAATGTATCTCGCTCATTGTCCTGGTGCCACCATCAGTTCAGCCGTGGCCACAACCTGGCCATCAACTTCGGCTGTTGTACTGAATTTCCAAATCGTTCTAATCCGCCTTTTAAACTCTACCCTCAAGGTAAGCTGGTCTCCAGGGAGTACCGGCTTTTTGAAGCGTGCCTGGTCAATACCCACAAACACGAACACCTGGCCGCCACCGGGCGTCTCGCCCACGGTCTCAAAGGCCAGCAGGCCACAGGCCTGGGCCATCGCCTCCACAACAAGGACGCCGGGCATTATCGGGCGGCCCGGGAAATGACCCTGGAAAAAAGGTTCGTTGATCGTGACGTTCTTGATTGCGGTCAAGGATTTTCCCGGCTCGCAGGAAACCACTTTGTCCACCAACAGGAAAGGGTAGCGATGGGGAAGAAGGTCGAGAACCCCCTGAATATCGATTGACGTCTCACTCATGATTCTTGCTCCGGCTCAGCGGATTCCTTTGCGAGTTTTTTAA
>JBFFTZ010000128.1:0-7373 GCA_041571575.1 Gammaproteobacteria bacterium
GAAACGGTATCTGTTTTGCTGCGGCTTGGGCCATAGCTGTTCCCTACAATGTTTTAATGTTTGTTGAACTCCCGGGCCGACATCAGTCGATGGTCACCCGGTTAATTTCTTCCAGTCCGGTCACGCCCTGTTTTACCTTCTCAAGACCCGAGCGGCGCAAATCCCACACGCCTTCTCTCTCAGCCTGGTCGGCAATCTGTATTGCGTTGCCGCCTTCCATGATGATTCGTCCCAGGGTTTCGGTGACCGGCATGACCTGGTAGATGCCTACCCGTCCCTTGTAGCCGCCGTTACACTGGTTGCATCCCACCGGGCCGTAGATAGTCAATCCGGCCTTGATGTCCTCATCCTGGAAACCTTCCTTGCGCAGGGCTTCCTCGGGAATGTCCTTGCTTTCCTTGCAGTTGCTGCAAAGGCGGCGGGCCAGGCGCTGGGCGATGATCAAGCTGACCGTGGAGGCGATGGCGTAAGGTTTGACGCCCATGTCCACAAGCCGGGTCAGGGTCTTGGGGGCATCGTTGGTATGCAGGGTGGACAGCACAAGGTGACCGGTCTGGGCCGCCTTGATAGCGATTTCCGCCGTTTCGATGTCACGAATCTCACCCACCATGATCACGTCCGGATCCTGGCGCAAGAATGCTTTCAGGGCGGAGGCAAAGGTCAGGCCGACCTTGGGGTTCACGTTCACCTGGTTAATACCAGGCAGGTTAATTTCCGCCGGGTCTTCCGCGGTGGAAATGTTCCGGAATTCGGTATTGAGTATGTTCAAGCCGGTGTACAGGGATACGGTCTTGCCGCTACCTGTTGGTCCGGTAACCAGGATCATGCCATAGGGCTTGTTCAGATCCTTCATGTACAGGTCTTTCTGGAATGGCTCATAACCCAGGGCGTCGATGCCCAGCTGGGCACTGGAGGGGTCCAGGATACGCAGTACGATTTTTTCGCCGAACAGGGTGGGGCAGGTACTGACCCGGAAATCGATGGAGCGGTTCTTGGACAGCTTCATCTTGATGCGCCCGTCCTGGGGCACACGCCTTTCGGCGATATCCAGGCGCGCCATGACCTTGAGCCTGGCAGCGACTTTCTGTGACAGGGCAACCGGGGGAAGGGCGATCTCGGTGAGTACGCCATCCAGGCGGGTTCTTACCCGGAAACTCTTTTCGTAGGGTTCGAAGTGAACGTCCGATGCGCCACGCTTGATGGCGTCCAGGAGCACCTTGTTAACGAAGCGAACCACCGGGGCGTCATCCACATCCGCCCGTGATATGTCATCGTCCCTGTGATCATCTTCACCAGAGGTGACTTCCAGGTTGTCCAGGTCGAAGTTGTCCTCGTCCAGCCCGCCCAGGGAGGTGTCCATGGCCTCCAGGGCCCTGGCCACTTGTTCCGCCAGCATATCTTCCTGCACCACGACGGTGTCCACGCTCAATCCGGTCTGGAAGCGAATCTCGTCGATGGCGAACAGGTTGGTGGGATCGGAGACCGCCAGGAACAGGCGCTTTCCGCGCTTGTACAGCGGCAGAACACGATGCTTGCTCAGGAGCTTTTCATCGACCAGCTTGATGATGTCGATGTCGGATTCAAATGCTTCCATGTCCAGCAAGGGGACGCCAAATTCATTTGAGGCGGCCACGGCAATAGAACGTGCATCGGCCAGGGTATTTGCCACCAGGTAGGCAACCAGGGGAGTGCGTTGTTTTTTGGCAACTTCCGCGGCATCCAGCAATACCTGTTCTTCGATGATCCCGTCATCGACCAGGCGGCGAGGAAGTCCTCCCAATGCCGAATTTGCTGCTGAAACTGCCATCATCAATTCCTGTGCTCGAACTCTTGCGTTGATTAGAACTTTTCTAATCAGATTTTTACATTACATAACTTTACTGACGAATCATCCTCTCGTCAGTACCTAGTTCACGTTTTTTAATCAAAAAAGCCTGTCAGGGTCTGCATTTAGCCGGTAAATAGTATTCCGGAATGCTGCTGGCGCTTTCTCTCGCCCCCGGGGCTAACGGTTTACCCGCAGGTTCAGGGCCATTTCCGCAGCGCCAGTCCAGGTTTCCTGCCTCATCCAGGTAGGGTTCCAGGTCCAGGCGACTCAGGGCAATGCGTTGGTGGGCATGGTTGCCGAATATCATCTGGATTCGTCCGTTGGACACCCGGGCGTTTTGCAGAAATTCACTTGTAGCCTCCCCGGCGCCGGGGTCCAGCCCTGCGGCGGTCTCATCGACTGGCACGTCCCCAAGGTCCAGGATGTGCCGGGCTACTGCATGTCGTATGGGCAGGGTGTCATCCAGGGCCTGCTGAATTTGCTCGCGGATTTCCAGGGTTTGCAGCAGGGCGATTGCAATGGATGCCAGCAGCACGGCGACCACCAGGGCGCCAAGCAACTCCGGGCGGGTAAAACCCCTGGAGGCACTAGCGTCTATCTGAAGGACTGAGTTTACTGGCATGGCTTGTCGGCATCGGAAGGTCCCGGCCGGACACTATACCTCGGAAGTAGCGTTGTGGCAGTAGAAGGCCATTTGCCTGGACTAAGGAGGGCGGTGGGGGCGCAGGTTTTTGTTTGCAGCAATACCGATGGCTTTGCAGCGATACCAATAGCTCGGAGTTAGTGCCCCCAAAAACAAAGCCCCTCCGGAGAGGGGCTTTGCAGACTAACCGTGAAGGTTAAATCTTAACGACAGTTGGCCGGCACATGCTTGTCCAGACCAGCAGTTGTGGCGCAAACCCAGGTCAGCGGATCTTCAGCGTTAGCCTGGGTGGGCGTCAGGGTAATAATGGGATCAACAGTGGCACCAGTATTCTGGGTGGTGACCGTGATGACGCCGGTTACATCAGTAATACCAATGGATGCCACGTAGCTAGTGGCAGCAGTCACGAAACCGGTGTTCGCGGCGGTCACGTTAGCCAGTCCACCAAGCGCAGCGGCAGTTTCAGCCACGGCGGTTTTGGCTTCAGAGCCCATCACCAGGGCTTCAGTAACCTTCGAGCGGATGGTGTAGTCCTGGTAAGCGGGCAGCGCGATGGCGGCCAGGATACCGATAATCGCCACAACGATCATCAGTTCGATAAGTGTGAAACCTTTTTGTACCTTATTCATGAGAGAGCTCCTCGGAATCCATTTTGGATTAATAATCAAAAATTCGTAGAACGACCACGGCGTACATCGCCAGTGAAATCTATAAAGCAAGGCCCGTGCCAACTTTTTAAAAACATATATAGATCATTGAAATAAATGGAAAAAGTCGTTCGTTATGGTGAATGCAGAATTTTTACCTGAGGGGTTTTGGAGACAGCCATTGTCAGAAAGTGACGTGAATGGTCACCTGTTGCATGCCAGGCAGGTTCTCTGGTCACATTTAATTTCCGACATTTCCGAAATTGACTGATTCGGGCAGGTCTGGTTGCTTCTGATAGATCTGGAAGGCGACCGTTTTCGGTGTGAGGGCGCGGGAGCACGGGGAAATCCGGTGCGAGGCGCGAAATTTATCCTAAAAAGATTGGGAACTGCATGCTCGAGTGTTTGCCTGGGCAAGAAATCCGGTATTGGGGTCGCAGCAGGAAGGATAATTAAAATAATAAGGATAATTAAAATAATAATGACCGAATGTCTAATTGAACGACACTCTCACCGTTGCCCTTACAAAGGCGGGTAATCTCGACGGCCTGCCACAGGACTGACTCGCGCCGGGTGCTGTTCTATTCCATTCCCAGCTTTTTGATCCGGTAGCGCAGGGCCCGGAAACTGATCCCCAGCAACTTGGCTGCCGCCGTCTTGTTATAACGGGTTTGCTCAAGGGCCCGGGTGATAGCCTCCCGTTCCATGTCTTCCATCCTGGCTTCAAGGGTCTCGTCCTGGGTCAGGTCCTGGGTGGCATCGTGTGGAATAATCTGGGGATCGGTCTGGGTCGGGTCCTCCGCCGGAGCCCCGTTGCCTGCCTCGGCCCGCAGGTGCAGGTCGCTTCCCCGGATCTTTCCGCCGGCACACATGGTGATAGCTCTCTCCAGGATGTTCTCCAGTTCACGCACGTTGCCAGGGAACCGGTAGGACATCAGCGCCGCCCTGGCATCGTCTGAAAATTCTGGTGGCCGCATGTCCATATTGCGAGCGAGCCTGTCCGAGATGCTGTCCGCCAGCAGCAAGATGTCATCACCCCGGGCTCGCAGTGGCGGCACCATCAGTTCGATGACATTAATGCGGTAGAACAAGTCCTCCCGGAAGCGGCCCTGGGCCACCTCGTTGGCAAGATCCTTGTGGGTGGCGCTGAGAATCCGCACATCCACGGGCAGTTCCCGTGTTTCACCCACCGGCCGCACAGAGCGTTCCTGGATGACCCGCAACAGCTTCACCTGCATGGGCAGGGACAGGTCGGCGATCTCGTCAAGGAACAGGGTGCCACCCTCGGCAGTGGCGAACAGCCCCTCCTTGTCCGCCACCGCCCCGGTGAAGGAGCCTTTCTTGTGGCCGAAAAATTCGCTTTCCATAAGTTCAGTGGGAATCGCGCCACAGTTCACCGGCACGAAGGGGCTGGCTGCCCGGGGCCCCTGCTGGTGAATCAGCTTGGCCACCAGTTCTTTTCCGGTGCCCGACTCGCCGCAGATATGCACCGGGGCCTGGCTGCGCGACACCTTGTCTATCATTTCCCGGACCCGGTTAATCACCGGTGACATGCCCAGCAGGCCTTTCATGGCCAGGGTATCCCCGGCGCCTTGCACCTTGATGGCTGCCCCGACCAGGTTGCGCAGGTCGCCCAGGTTCACCGGCTTGGAGACAAAATCGAAGGCGCCCAGCTTCAGCGCACGCACCGCGGCTTCCACGTTTCCGTGGGCGGTGATCACCGCTACCGGCACCTCGGGGGCGGCTTGCTGCATCCACTCCACCAGGTCCAGTCCGTTTCCGTCGGGCATCTGCATGTCGGTTAGGCAGAGCTGGAACTTGTGTGCCCGCAGGGCCTGCTTGGCCTGGCTGACGTTGCTGGCGGCCACGGGTTCCATGTCCATGCGCCTGAGAGTCATGGACAGGAGTTCCCGAATATCGGGTTCGTCATCGACGACCAGTACCGAAGGCTTGCTCATTGCTCGTGATTATCCCAACGTTGCGGATCGGTGAAAATAATGCGGAAGATGCTGCCGCCATCTTTCGCCGGCAGGTATATCAGGGTCGCGCGGTTACACTCGCACAGCTCCCGACAGATGAAAAGTCCCAGTCCGGTGCCTTCCTGGCCGGCGGTGAAGAACGGCTCGAAAAGCTGCTCCCTGGCGGCCTCCGGCACACCGGGTCCGCTGTCCTGGATTTCCAGGAATGGTCGGCCGCTGTTGGGAACCCGGCCCGTGCGGATTTTCAGCTGCACCCGGCCATCTTCGCCGGCGCCGTATTTTAATGCGTTCTCGCACAGGTTCCACAGCACCTGCTCCAGGTGGGAGGGGTCCATGAGGATTTCTGTGGGCGGACTGACCGGGGGGATTTTCATCCAGTCGCCGCTGAGCTGCATTTCCTTGGCAAAGGTGCTGGCAAATTCTCCCAGCCAGTCTTCCAGGTTGATTCTCTCAGGCGTGGTCTTGTCCCGGCGGGAAAGTTGCAGCACGTTCTCCACGATGCTGCTTACCCGATTCGCGTTGGCATGAATGATTTCCGTCAGGCGCCGTTCATCTGTCCCCAGGGCGGGAGATTCGGCGAGCAACTGTCCGGCATGACTCATGGCGCCCACCGGGTTGCGAATTTCGTGGGCGATGCTGGCGCTGAGTCTGCCCAGGGAAGCCAGCTTGGACTGCTGTACTTTTTCCGCGAACAGGCTGGAGTCTTCCAGGAATATCAGCAACGCGCCGGTCTGGGGATTGTCGATGGCGGCAAAGTGGGCGTTGATCAGGGTGGCGTTGTCCGGTGCCATGAATTGTTCGGAGTGGGATTCATTTCCGCCGCGTTTGCGCCATCGACGGACCAAATCAAGTAATTCGAGCGATACCAGGGAAAGGTGCGCGCGGCTGGAGGTGTCCGGCAGTCCAAGCAGCCTTGCCGCAGAATTATTAACCAGTCGGATACTGTCGTCCTGATCCAGCACCAGGATGCTTTCGCGCAAATTCTGGATGATGTAGTGATTCAGCTGGGACAAGTTGGCCAGGTCGAAACCGCGCTGGCGGGCAAGGGCTTCACTGGCCCGCAACCTGACTGCCAGGGGTTGGGCGACCAGGGCCACCAGGAACAGCAGGATCCCAAGCAGGCCCGCCGAGACGAAGCTGGAACTCGATGCCGTTCCCTCGGCCAGGACCAGCGCCTGCTGGGCCAGCACCGCAAGGGTCGATACGGCCGCCGCCAGCAAGGCCCCACGCCGTCGCAGCACCAGGCTTGCGCCGCCCACGGTAACCATCAGCAGGTTGGCCAGTCCGCTGTCCACGCCTCCGCTGGCATGGGCAATGGTGCTGATACAGGCAACGTCGATCAGCGTCTGGAATGCCGCCTGGTTACCCAGGCCGGGCCAGCGGCGATGCACAAATCCCGCGTTGATCGCGCCCAGCAGTCCAAGTGCAACCGCCGCGGACAGGAAGGTTAGCGGGTCCTTTCCGCCCACCAGGTCCAGATCGGGGACGCCGAAGAACAGTGCCAGCAGGATCAGCGAGGCAACCACACGGTAGCCATTCAGGATTTGCAGCAGGCGCCAGGACAGGTCCGCGTCTTCGCCCATCAGGGAATACATCCTGGTGGGCTCTCCGGAATGCGCGTTCGTTGGGTCCTCGTTGCGGGACTTACGCATAGTGATTGACCTGTTGTTCATGCAATCTCCGGATTGTAAAAGGCTATGGTGGCCGGTGCCACAAAGTACTTACTCCAAAATTTTGCGAATCAATGGGCTTTGCTCCAAAATACCGGGTCTTTGCCCACACCCTCCAGAGGACGGCATGAACCTTCACGAATATCAATCCAAGCAATTATTTCGCGATTACTCGATTCCGGTGCCTAACGGCTTCCCGGCAACCACCCCCGAAGAGGCTGTTGATGCAGCCAGTAAACTGGGCGGGGAACTTTGGGTAGTCAAGGCGCAGGTCCACGCAGGCGGACGCGGCAAGGGCGGTGGCGTAAAGCTTGTTCGCAGTCTTGACGAGGTACGCCAGGCTACTGCCGACATGCTCGGCAAGCGACTGGTCACCCATCAAACCGGCCCCGAGGGTCTGCCGATCAATTCTGTGATCGTCGAGTGTGGTTCCGATATCAAGCGAGAGCTGTATCTGAGCCTGTTGGTGGATCGGGCCCAGGAACGCGTAGTGTTCATGGCGTCGGCCGCCGGCGGCATGGACATTGAAGAAGTGGCTGCCAAGACCCCGGAGCAGATTTTTACTGTCGCGGTGGATCCGGCTGCCGGCCTGATGCCCTATCAGTC
>JBFFTZ010000129.1:0-7354 GCA_041571575.1 Gammaproteobacteria bacterium
GTGTATTTATGCACTCAAGGGCGCAAAGACTAATGCAAAAGCGGGATATTCGTAAGCTCGAAGGGATGGTTCCGCTTGCCGGGAAGGCGGGCCGGGAACGGCAAATCAAGGCCTAGATTGGCCTCTAAGGGAACTCCGCCGGCAGTAAAAACTCAGGCTTTGCTGCGAATAACCAGAACCGGACAGTCCGCCTCGCGCAATACCGCCTCGGTTGTACTGCCCAGCACGGCGTGCTTGATTCCACGGTAGCCATGGGTGGCCATGATGATCATCATCGCCTGGTGCTCTCGGGCATAGTCAACGATCTGGATCGCCGGCTTGCCCACCAGCACCGCGGTAACCGGCTCGGGATCGAAGTAGCTGCTGTTTTCGCTCAGGAACTCCTTCATCCTTTGCTGACCAAAATTCTCCAGGTCAGACGCCGAGGGCATCATCGCCGCAGAATTCACGAACGCCCCGTAGTAATGAGGCATTTCTATGGAGTAAACGCAGTGAATTTGGGCATTTTCCAGGGCCGCCATCTTTTTTGCCCATTCGGCAGCCGCCATGGACTGGTTGGAAAAGTCAGTGGGAAAGACAATTACCGAGTCGCTCATGGAATTACCCCACGATATTGAAGGCGCAAAGCACGCGGCCCCACTAGAGCCCGGTCTCTGAGTGTAAAGAAAGGGCCGTAAATTGGGAATACGGGCTTTCCCTCAGGCCCGTATCAACAGGCTTCAGCCCACGGTCTGCACATCCAGCTCGCCGTCACCATAACGGGCCCGCAATACCTTTTTGTCGAACTTGCCAACACTGGTTTTCGGCACCTCGCTGATAAAGCACCAGCGTTCAGGCAGCCACCACTTGGCGATCTTGTCGGAAATAAACTCCGACAACTCTTCAGGGGTCAGGACCGCTCCGGCTTCCAGCACCACACAGGCCAGGGGACGTTCGTCCCAGCGCTCGTCCGGCACGCCCACCACCGCGGCTTCCACCACCTGGGGATGGGACATGATCACATTCTCCAGATCAACCGAAGAGATCCACTCTCCACCGGACTTGATCACGTCCTTGGCCCGGTCAGTGATCCGGATAAAGCCATTGGGGGTCAGCGACCCGACATCTCCGGTACACAGCCACCCATCCACGAACTTGTCCGGGTCAGCATTCCGGTAATAGGACCCGGTAATCCACGGACCCCGCACCTGGATTTCGCCAGTGGACTCGCCGTCCCAGGGCACTTCCTGCCCGTCGTCATCCATCAGCCTGATTTCAACGCCGCCAATTATCTGGCCCGCCATGACCTGCCAGTCAATGTGCTCTGCTTCGGGGGCGTTTTTTGGCGGGGTGGAAATTGCCGCCACCGGACTGGTCTCGGTCATTCCCCAGCCCTGGACGATTTCCACACCATGCCTGTCCCTGAAACCCTCGATCAGTGATCTGGGCAGGGCTGCGCCACCGCAGATCACGCTGCGGACGGATGAAAAGTCCACCGGATTGGCATCCGCGTAGCGCAACACTTCATTCCAGATCGTGGGTACCGCTCCGGACAGGGTCACCCCGCGCTCCTTGACCAGTCGGCACAGGGGCTCGGCCTGCAGAAAGCGATCCGGCATGGCAAAGTCGGCGCCCACCATCCAGCCGGCATAGGGCAAGCCCCAGGCGTTGGCGTGGAACATGGGAACCACCGGCAGCAGGACATCGTGCTCATTCAGCCCGAGCACCGCTCCACTGTTGATGCCCATGGAATGCAGAACCGACGAGCGGTGGGTGTAAACCACGCCCTTGGGATCCCCGGTGGTGCCGCTGGTGTAACACATGGCGGCCGCAGCACGCTCGTCCAGGTCGGGCCAGTCATATTCAGACTCCGCCCCGGCAAGCAACTCCTCGTAACGCAGTACCCGGGCGCCGTGTCCTTCCAGTGCCGATGCGTCGCCCTGGCCAACCACCACGTAGGCTTCAACGGTCTTGAGTTGCGATGCCACCCTGGCTAACAGGGGCAGGACCGTGTCATCCACGATGATCACCTTGTCCTCGGCGTCATTGGTGACGAATACAAGCTGCTCGGGGAACAGGCGCAGATTCAATGTATGCAGGACGGCGCCCATGCAGGGCACCGCCATGTAGGCCTCCATATGGGCCTGGTTGTTCCAGCAGAAGGTGCCAACCCGATCCGATTCCTTGATCCCCAGGCCGGCCAGTGCGTTAGCCAGTTTCCCGGCACGCTCGGCAAGTGCCGAATAGCTGATTTCCTGGTACCCCTCCGGCGTCATGGTGAACACCTTGCTGTCCGGATAGGCTCGTCTTCCGTATTCGAAAATCATCCTGATGGTCAGGGGAAAATCCTGCATGGTCCCTAGCATTTGCAACCCTCCAGTTGGAACTCTTTGGTCTACGCGTAGTAGCTTGGTTTACCCCGGCATTTCTATTGATGCCCGGGAGTTATAATTACGGCAACCTTAGCACGAAAAAAAACATCCTATGCCAAGCCAAACAGAAATCAAATTTGTCTATTTCAAGGACTGCCCACTGGCCGGCCCGGCAAGAACTGCGCTGGCGGAAGCCCTGGATCGACTGGGCCTGGACTGTCCGGTTATCGAGATCGACACCACGAGTGCAGAGCCCTCCGGGGACATGAATAAATATCCCTCGCCCACCATACTGGTGAACGGGACGGAGCTATTCGGGCCCACCGGAAGCGAGGCCGCTTGCTGCAGGGTCTACCCCCCCGGAAGCCTTGAGCCTGCCTCCATCGCCAGCGCGATCAAGGCAGCCGTGGCGCTCGGATAAGCTCAGGAGGCGGAACGTCCCGGCAGGGCTTTTTCGTACCAGCCCTTGCTGCTATTCACAATACGCACCACCGACAACATCACCGGCACTTCGATCAATACACCCACAACGGTTGCCAGGGCCGCTCCCGACTCGAAACCAAACAGGCTGATCGCGGCGGCCACGGCCAGTTCGAAAAAATTGCTCGCGCCAATCAAGGCTGACGGACCTGCCACGCAATGGGCCACGCCAAACCGGCGGTTAAGCATATATGCCAGTCCGGAATTGAAATACACCTGGATGGTGATAGGCACTGCCAGCAACACGATGATCATGGGCTGGGACACGATTTGTTCACCCTGGAAGGCGAACAACAAGACCAGGGTGGCCAGCAAGGCCACCAGCGACACGGGCTGTAAGCTCTGCAGCACTGACTGCAATGCCGCGGGCCCCCTGGCCAGCAGCGAACGGCGCCAGATTTGGGAGATCACCACCGGCACCACGATGTACAGCAGCACCGAGAGCAGCAAGGTGTCCCAGGGCACGACGATGGACGACAACCCCAGCAAGAGTCCCACGATGGGCGCGAAGGCAAACACCATGATGGTGTCGTTCAGGGCAACCTGGCTCAAGGTGAAGTTGGGCTCACCGTCGCACAGGTTGCTCCAGACAAACACCATTGCGGTGCACGGCGCCGCAGCGAGGATGATCAATCCTGCAATATAGGAATCTATCTGGTCGGCGGGCAGGTACTCGGCAAAGACACCGCGAATAAAAAACCAGCCCAGCAGCGCCATGGAGAACGGCTTCACCGCCCAGTTCACCAGGATGGTGACGCCAATCCCGCGCCAATGCTCCCGCACCTTGTGCAGCGCTCCGAAATCCACCTTGAGCAGCATGGGAATGATCATCAGCCAGATCAGCACTGCCACCGGAATATTCACTTCCGCGATCTTCATTTCCCCCAGGGCTTGCACCGGGCCGGGCAGAAAGTGGCCCAGGACCACGCCCACCAGGATGCAAAGGCCGACCCAGATACTCAGGTAGCGTTCAAATACACTCATTTTCGCAGGCTCTTTGCCCACAGCTGCCGTTTTCTTGTTCACGTGTTATTTCCTGTTTCCAAACCGGGCAGGCTGGTTCCAATCTCTGCCAGGGCGTTTCTGAGTTCTTCAGGCGTCATGCTTTCCACCGGCAAGTCCACACACAACTTCACCCGGTGCTGGAGCACCCGGAAAGCGTGTCGGAACGCATCCATCTTGAGGGATTCACTGCCCTGCACCGCAGCCGGATCCTCAGTGCCCCAGTGGGCGGAGGCCGGGTGGCCGGGCCATACCGGACAAGTCTCAGCCGCCGCGCTGCCGCACACGGTGAAGATCAGGTCCATAACGGGCGCATCGGGTCCGGAGAATTCATCCCAGCTCTTGCTGCGCATCTGGTAATCCGTCATCCCCATCTCGGCGAGCAGGGTTACGGCACAGGGATTGACCTTTCCCGTGGGCTGGCTGCCTGCGCTGTAGGCACGGAACCGACCCGCTCCGAAGTGATTCATCAGGGCCTCGGCAATAACACTACGGGCCGAATTCCCGGTGCACAAAAACAATACGTTCAACAATCCCTGTCTCCCCGGCAAGCCCGCCCCCGGCAATGATTTTGCGGGGAACAATCAATGCGGCCCATTATAGGCTCTTGAAATCTGTTGTCGCACCCATTGCTCCGCTACACTGCCGTTTTGACCGGAAGCCTCTCGATGTCTGATCACACGCTCTCTTTCCCGGTGCTGGAAACCCCTGCCCCCGACTTCACTGCGGAGCAGGCACAGCGCATGGCCAGCGAGTACTTCGGCATTGATGCGGTCGCAGAACCCCTGGTCAGTGAGCGTGATCAGAATTTTCGGCTGCGGGGCCAGGACGGTCGGAAATTTGTTCTCAAGATCGCCAACCCGGCCGAGTCCGCCAGTGTCCTGGGGTTTCAAAGTGGCGCCCTGGAGCATGCCGGAGCCTGCGATCCGGATCTGGCCCTGCCCCGGCTGGTACGCAGCCTGGACGACAAAATCGTGCGAACCCATGAACAGGACGGCACCGCCTACCTGCTGCGGGTGGTTACCTACCTTGAAGGCAGTCCCCTGTCAGAACGGGGTCACGGCAACACCAGTCCCGCCTTGCGCAGGGATATGGGGCGGTTCCTGGCACGCCTGAACCGGGCCATGCAGGGATACTTTCACCCGGCGGCGGCCCATGACCTGCTGTGGGATATCAAACGCGCCCTGGAAATCAGGGCCCATTTGCATCATGTCGCCGAGCCCCGGCACCGGGCGCTGATCGAAAAGGCCCTGGATTATTTCGAGCAACACATCCACCCGAGGCTCCCGACCTTGCGCGCCCAGGTCATTCACAACGACATGAACCCCGCCAATGTGATCGTCAGCAAGGACGATCCAGACCAGATCGCGGGCATGATCGATTTCGGAGATATGCTCCAGGGGCCGCTGGTGGCGGACCTGGCAGTGGCTGCGGCCTACCAGGTATTCCGGGTGGCGGACCCGGTCGCCGCAGTGTGCGACATGCTCAGCGCCTACCAGGCGGTCAACCCCCTGGCAGAGGAAGAAATTGTCTTGTTACCGGGCTTGATTGCCGGCCGAATCGCCATGTCGGCGACCATTTCCCAATGGCGCGCCGGAGAGCACCCGGAGAACCGCGAATACATCCTGGGGGACTTCCCCTCCACGTGGCAGGCATTGGAAGCCCTGGACAGGATTGATATCGACGAAATGAAACAGGCCCTGCTCAGCGCCGCCGGCCTGCCGGATCGGGACCTGCCCCTGCCAGGCGAGGAAACCCCTGAGCAATACCAGTCCTTGCTGCAGCGACGCCGCAAAGCACTGGGGCCTGCCCTGCGACTGTTTTACGAGCAGCCCGTGCATGTGGTCCGGGGAGAGGGCGTGTGGTTATTCGACAGCCAGGGCAATCGCTACCTGGACACCTACAACAACGTGGCCCACGTGGGTCATTCCCACCCGGAAGTGGCGGCCGCCATCGCCTCCCAGGCGCGCACCCTGAACACCAACACCCGCTACCTGCACAACAATATCGTCCAGTTGTCCGAGCGCATCGCAGACACCCTGCCCGGAGAACTCAGCGTGTGCTTCTTCGCCTGCAGCGGCAGCGAGGCCAACGACCTGGCCTTGCAGATCGCCAGGGCCAACAGCGGGCATCGCGGCTGCATCGTGGCGGCCAATGCCTACCACGGCACCACCACGGCGGTGTTCCAGATGTCACCGGAAGATTGCCCACCGGAGATGCGTGAGCCCTGGCTGGAAACGGTGCCCGGACCCGAAATCTACGGCGGAATGTATCGCGGCCCCGATAGCATCCCGAAATACGCTGCCCACGTGGACGAGGCTATCGCCAGGCTGGAGTCCAGGGAGCAGGGAACGGCCTGCGTGATCTTCGACAATATATTCAGCAGCGAAGGCGTTTTTGCGCCACCGCCGGGATACCTCAAGGCGGTCTATGCAAAAGTACGTGCCGCGGGAGGCCTGTGCATCGCCGACGAGGTGCAGTCCGGTTTCGGTCGCACCGGCGACCACATGTGGGGCTTCGCCCATGACGATGTGATTCCCGATATAGTAACCCTCGGCAAACCCATGGGTAACGGCCACCCCATTGCAGCGGTGGTGACAACGCCGGAAATCGCGGCGAAATTTGCCAGGCAGCGCCATTACTTCAATACCTTCGGCGGAAACCCCGTCTCCTGTGCCGCGGCACTGGCGGTACTGCGAATCATCCAGCGGGAAAACCTGCTGGAACACGCAAGGGAAACCGGCGAATATCTGCGGGCAGGTCTGCGACAACTCATGCCGCGTCACCCCTTGATCGGAGAGGTACGCGGCGCCGGTTTGTTTAACGGTGTGGAACTGGTGAGTGATCGGGAACTACGCACACCCGCCGTGGAAGAAACCACCCGGGTTATCAATCGACTCAAGGAACTGGGTATATTCATTGGCCGAACCGGGGCGCGGGACAACGTGCTGAAACTTCGCCCTCCCATGGTGTTTGCCCGAACCCACGCCGATCTGTTGATAAATACCCTGGACCAGGCCCTGGGAGAAATGGATTGAAGCTCCCCCCGCTCTTGAACAGCCATCGAATCTATTAAGGAAGCAATGTTATGACTGAATCCAGCAACACAGGGAAACGTGAATTTGAGGTCGTCGTGTGGGGCGCCACCGGTTTCACCGGCAGGCTGGTAGCCGGCTACCTGGCCGAATGCTACGGCGTCGGCAAAGACCTGCGCTGGGCGATTGGCGGCCGCAGCGAGTCTCGCCTCAAGGAGATTCGCGATTCACTGGGCAAGTCGGCAGCAGGGCTGCCCCTGATCGTGGCAGACAGCCATGACGCCGAGTCCCTGGAGCAATTGGTAAAACGCACCGCCGTGGTGTGCTCCACCGTGGGCCCCTTCGCCAAGTACGGCAGCGAACTGGTCGCCGCCTGCGCCAAACATGGCACCGACTACTGCGATATCACCGGTGAGGCCCACTGGATACGCGCCATGCTGGATGCCAATGAGAAGGCGGCAAAGAAAAGCGGTGCACGCATCGTCA
>JBFFTZ010000130.1:0-7353 GCA_041571575.1 Gammaproteobacteria bacterium
GGCCACAGGGCGAACAGTGCGACGATCACTCGGTCATAGCCCATCATCATTAGCAGGTAAACGCCCACATTGGCGATCAACAGGCTTTTCACCGCAGGCGTAAAGGAACTTTGACCCTGGCTTGACTGGAGCATGTATCTAGCGCCGATACAGCCAGGCGGGGACGTCACGCCAGGCCCGGTTGAGGGCACGATCGCTGTTGCGCGCGCCGGGGGACAGGGACTCAACGAGATTCCAGAATCTCGCCGAGTGATTCATATGCCGGGTGTGGCTAAGCTCATGCAGGATCAGGTAGTCCACCAGGGCGGGCTCCACGAACAGGGCGGCCGCATTGAGACTTATCGATCCGCGGGAAGAACAACTGCCCCAGCGACTGCGTTGAAGGCGAATCTGGCTCCGGAGGAACCTCAGGCCGCTCTCGTTGGACAGGGCTTCCAAACGCGGAACCAGGTGCAGCTTGCCCTGCTCCTTGATCCAGTTCTGCAGCGCCAGGAACGCCTTCCGCTCATCCCCCGGGGCACCATGCAACTGCAATTCACCCCGGGACTGTCGCAGGCGTACCCGACTCTTTGCCGGAACACGCGTGATCGTCCAGGCCCGGTCGACGAACTGGAACCTCACTTCCGTGGGAAACAAGGCCACGCTGGGCATATTGTCCACACCCATAGAGCGCCTTGCCTTCTCTATCCAGTCTCTGTGATTGACCACGAAGCTCTGGACGTCGGTCGACCGCGTGCGTTTGGGAACCACCACCTCCACCTGGCCGTGGGGATGCACATGAATAGACATTCGCCTGGCCCGTCCGCTTTCGCGAACGAGAAAGGAATCGGTTGATTCCAGGGGCTGCAGAAGGGGTAACTGCTCAGAAATCGTCTGTTCCTCGGATCCGGCCATGGCGCCGGGAATCCGGCGCCGTGGCAAGCGTACCAAGGCAGGGCCTGCTTGCCTATCATCAATAAACAGGCAATCGACTGCCCACTGCCAATACGTTAGGATTCTCCAGCATCACGTCAGGCATCCACCCGGGGCGCCAGGCTAAATCTCGATTTACCGGATATATCTCATGAAAATGACCAGAATCACCCTGCTTTTACTCGCCACCTTGCTGCCTTGCGTCGGAATATATGCCGAAGACGAGGCCAGGGACGCGCAATGGGATATCAGCAATCCTCCCGGCGATACGGTAGAAATCGACATCGACACCACGGAAGGCAGCTGGATGAGCGTGGACATCAGTCCCGACGGCAGCCAACTGGTATTCGATCTGCTGGGTGATATTTTCCTGATCCCGGTCGCCGGTGGTGAGGCCACGGCCCTGACCAGTGGAATGGCCTGGGACATGCAGCCCCGATTCAGCCCTGACGGAACTCGGATCGCTTTCATTAGTGATCGAGACGGTGCCGAGAATCTCTGGACCATGGACATCCAGGACAAGGCGCTGGACCAGATCACCAGCGAGGACTTCCGGCTGGTGCACAACCCGGCCTGGACCCCCGACGGCGACTACATTGCGGTGCGCAAGCATTTCACCCGCCAGCGCTCATTGGGCGCAGGTGAAATCTGGCTCTATCACGTGGCCGGCGGCAAGGGCATCCAGCTGGTGGATCGACAGACCGACCAGAAAGACATTAACGAACCGGCGTTCTCCCCTGATGGCCGCTTCCTTTACTACAGCCAGGACACCACACCGGGGCCGTATTTCGAGTACAACAAGAACCCCCATAGCGGTATCTATTCAATCAACCGTCTTGACCAGCGCACAGGTGAGACCCGGCGATTGGCGGGCGGGCCCGGTGGAGCCGTGCGCCCCACCCCCTCACCCGATGGCACAAGGCTGGCCTTCGTGAGGCGGGTTGGCAAAAACACCGTGCTGTTCATCAAGGATCTGAACAGCGGCATCGAGACCCCGGTCTACGACAAGCTGGACAGGGACAACCAGGAAACCTGGGCCATCCACGGACTGTTCCCGACCATGGCCTGGCTGCCCGAAAGCAACGGCCTGGTGTTTTGGTCGGCAGGTAAACTGAATCGCCTCGACCTGGCCGGCAACACAATCACCGACATCCCATTCCATGTAAAGAAAACCGAGAGCGCACGCAAGACTGTTCGATTCGAAACACCGGTAGCACCCGAGCAGGTAGACGTGAAAATGCTTCGCTGGGTCAGCGTTGCACCCGATGGCAATTCAGTAATCTACTCGGCGCTTGGCCACCTGTATCGGCGTGACCTTCCTGACGGCGAACCGGTCAGGCTCACCGAGCAGAATGACCATTATGAAATCTATCCGTCGTTCTCATCCGATGGCAGCAAGATTGTCTACGTCAGCTGGAATGACGCGGAACTCGGCGCCGTGCGGGTTATGCCCGCCAGTGGCGGTAGGGGCGAAGTAATCACCTCGGATCCCGGCCACTACGCCGAACCGGCTTTCTCCTCGGATGGACAAAGCATTGTATTCAGGAAGATGTCTGGCGATAACGTGCGCTCTCCGTGGTGGGGAGAAGAGCCGGGTATTTATGAAATCTCGGCAAAGGGCGGAAAACCCGACCTGTTGGTTCGCGACGGCCAGTCGCCGCGTTATGGAAAAACCGCCAACGAGATTTACTACACACGCTCAAGTGGCGGCGACTATGACATCAAGGACATTCCTGACGGCAAGCTGGAATTCGTTCGCAGGACCCTGAGCACGGGCGAGGAACAGGTGTTGGCATCCAGCACCTGGGCAACCGATTTCAGTGTTTCCCCCGACGGCAAGTGGCTGGCCTTCCGGGAGCGTTTCAATGTCTGGCTCAGCCCTCTTCCCATGGCCGGCAAGGCAGTGGAAGTCAGCCCCAGGATGCATAGCCTGCCGGTTATCCAGCTGTCCTCGGATGCGGGCGAATATCTGCATTGGTCCGGTGATGGAGAACAACTGCACTGGTCACTGGGACCGAAGTTGTTCTCGCTTTCCCTGAACCAGGCCAAGACTGAAATATTCAATAATGACAAGAAGGACGAGAACACCGCCCGTACCCACGTCCAGGCTCGTGAAATTGGTTTCCAGGTTCCCCACGGCAAGCCCGAGGGCAAGCTGGCCTTCACCGGGGTGCGGATCATCAGCATGAATGGTGACCAGATCATCGAGGACGGCGTAATAGTCGTCGACGGAAACAAGATTGCCGCGGTGGGCAGTCGTGTGGACACCCCGATTCCCAAGGACGCCAAGCTGATCCTGGCCGGTGGCATGACCATTATGCCGGGCATCGTGGATGCGCACTGGCATGGCAGCCAGGGTCGCGACGAGGTCGTTCCCCAGCAGAACTGGTACAACTACGCCAGCCTGTCATTCGGCGTCACCACGATTCACGACCCCTCCAATGACAACAGCTCAATCTTTACCGCCAAGGAAATGCAGCGGGCCGGCACCATCACCGCACCGCGCATCTTCAGCACCGGCAGGATCTTGTATGGCGCGACCACGGACTTCACCGCCCATGTGGACAGTCTGGAAGACGCCCTGTCACATATCCGTCGCATGAAGGCCATTGGCGCCGAAAGTGTAAAGAGCTACAACCAGCCCCGTCGCAACCAACGCCAGCAACTGCTGGAAGCTGCTCGCCAGATTGGCATGAATGTGGTTCCCGAGGGCGGCGCCCTCTTCCAGTTGAACATGAACATGCTGCTCGATGGTCACACCGGTATTGAGCACAGCTTGCCTATCGGCAAGTTCTACGACGACGTGGTTCAGCTCTGGTCACAAACCGAATCAGGCTATACCCCGACCATGGGCGTGGCTTACGGGGGCCTGGCTGGCGAGTACTACTGGTACCAGCATGACGACGTGTTCGATAACACGCGACTGACGACCTTCACCCCTCCGGGCCTTGTAGCCGCCCGTTCGGTACGCCGGGAAAAGGCGCCCGAGTGGGACTATAACCACTTCACCGTTGCGGAAGGGGCAAACAAGCTGCAAAAAGCCGGCGTGTCCGTGCAGATAGGTGCTCATGGCCAGCGCGAAGGCCTGGCGGCCCACTGGGAGATGTGGATGCTGGCCCAGGGCGGTATGGAGCCACTGAAAGTCATTGAAGCGGCGACCATAGCCGGCGCCCGCTACCTGGGTATGGACAGTGAAATTGGCTCCATCCAGGTGGGCAAACTTGCAGACATGATCATTCTCGAGAAGAACCCCCTGGTGGACATCAAGAACACAGAGAGTATCCGTTACGTGATGGCCAATGGCCGCTTGTACGATGCACGCAGCATGAATGAAGTTGGCAATCACCCGCAACCGCGTGCCCCCTTCTACTGGGAGCGCTAGAGCGATCAACCAGAACAGCCAAAGCAGTCCGGTAAGCGGACGCGCCGACAAAGTCCTTGAAGTCCGGGACCTGGTGAAACGATATCCCGACGTCACGGCGGTGAACGGCGTGAGTTTTTCAGTTCGCCGCGGCAGTTGCTTTGGACTGCTCGGTCCCAACGGTGCAGGCAAGACCACGACGGTCGAAATCATGGAGGGAATTGTAAAACCCTCGGGTGGCGAGATTCTCTACGAGGGAAGACCGGTAGATCGCAGCTTCCGTGATGAGGTGGGAATACAATTCCAGAGCACGGCATTGCAGGATCACCTCAGTGTTTTCGAAACCCTGAGAATGTTCCGGAACTTGTACGAGCACGGCGCCGAGCTGGATGAGGTCATTCGAATGTGTTCGCTGGAGAAAATTCTCAAGCAGGACAACCGTAAGCTTTCCGGCGGCCAGCGTCAGCGACTGTTGCTGGGACTGGCGCTGGTGAATGATCCCAGGGTGTTGTTCCTGGATGAACCCACCACCGGACTTGACCCCCAGGCCCGGCGCAATTTCTGGAAATTGGTGGAACAGATTCGGCGCCAGAACAAGACTGTAATTCTCACCACCCATTACATGGAGGAGGCTTACCGGCTTTGCGATGAAATCGCCATCATGGACCATGGGAAAATCATTGCCCAGGGCTCGCCAAAAACCTTGCTGAAAGAGCACTTCGAAGACGTGGTGCTGGAATTTCCCAGGGAAGATATTTCATCGGGGCTCGAGGGATTTCCCTTCCCGGTACTCGAACGCGGTGACTGCATAGAGATATTCACACCCGACGTAAACCAGGCGGTCGCCCAGTTGGTTCAACGAAACATCAGCCTGAATCGAATGCAGGTACGACCGCGTAATCTGGAAGACCTGTTTCTTGAACTGACCGGGAAGGAACTGCGCACATGATCAAACGCGTCCTGGCAGTAATGAGTGCTCGCAACCTGGAGTTCCTGAGGGATCGCAGCACTCTTGGATGGAATATTTTTCTGCCGGTACTGCTCGTACTGGGCCTCGGATTTATTTTTTCCGGCGACGGCCGACCTATGTACAAGGTAGCCGTCCTCCAGGATGCGGCGGAGATCAGTATTGAGGCCCACCCCTTCCTGACAACACGCTATGTGCAGTTCTTCTCGGTGAATGACCCGGAGGATGCAGTTCGCAAGATCGGTCGGCACAAGATCGATATGCTGATCCAGTTTCAGCCGAGCGCCCGCTACTGGGTTAATCCCGATTCACCCAAGGGCTATATTCTCGAGCGATTGCTGTTGCAGGCCGATCCGGATATTGAGCGGGCCGAGGTCAGTGGTGAAGCGGTGCGTTATGTGGACTGGCTATTACCGGGAATCCTGGGCATGAACATGATGTTCAGCTGTTTGTTTGGCGTCGGGTATGTGGTCGTGCGCTATCGGAAAAACGGATTCCTGAAACGCCTGAATGCGACTCCCCTGCGGCCCATTGAATTCATCGTTGCCCAGGTACTGTCGCGACTGATCCTGATCATGGCTGTGACAATGTTCGTCTACGCCGGTACCCAGTACTTTATTGGCTTTCGCATGCAGGGCAGCCTCCTCACCCTGTTCCTGGTAGCGCTCACCGGGTCGGTCTCGCTAATCAGTCTTGGGCTGCTTGTGGCTGCCCGGGTAAGCAGCGAAGAACTGGCCGGTGGAATTCTGAACATGCTGACCTGGCCCATGATGCTGGTTTCCGGAGTCTGGTTTTCCCTGGAAGGGACCCATCCCTACATTCAGCAACTGGCGAAGATTTTCCCCCTCACCCTGATTCTCGAGTCGGCACGGGCCGTGATGCTCGATGGCGCCACCCTGGCACAGGTAATGCCCCAGTTGGGTACCTTGCTGGCCATGAGCGGAATCTTTCTGTTGATCGGCGCTACGGCGTTTAGCTGGCAGAACGACTAGTCAGCCGGCCAGGGCTCTGCACCGGAGTCTCAAAACCGATACAATCCCCCGCCAGTTCAGCTTAGAAAGTAAGGTCCCCACTCCATGCATCTGGTCGACATCGGAATCAATCTCACCCACGACAGCTTCGATCACGACAGGGATGAGGTTATCACCCGAGCCCAGGCGGCAGGGGTGGATCGATTCATCATAACCGGCAGCACCGTGGAGGCGAGCGCCCAGGCTGCGCAGTTAGCGGCTACCGCACCGGGACGGTTCTTTTCCACCGCGGGCATACACCCGCACCATGCCAGCGAACTGGACGACTCCGCGATAGACGCGCTGAGGGAACTATGCAAACTGCCCCAGGTAGTTGCGGTGGGCGAATGCGGCCTGGACCATTTCCGAAACTTCTCTCCCCCCGAGGCCCAGGCCAGGGCCTTTCATCTGCAACTGGAGCTTGCGGTGGAGAACCGCTTGCCGGTATTCCTGCACCAGCGCGGCGCCCACGAGGATTTCGTCGCCATACTGGGTGAACACCTGGATGGAATTTCCCGGGGGGTGGCGCATTGTTTCACCGGTGAACGTGAAGAGATGATGACCTACCTGGATATGGGCCTGTACATCGGAATTACAGGGTGGATATGCGATGAACGTCGCGGGTTGCATTTGCGTGAGTTCGTCTCGCAGATACCCGATGACCGGATCATGATTGAGACCGACGCACCCTATTTGCTGCCCCGGGATCTGAAACCCCGCCCAAAGAGCCGGCGTAATGAGCCCATGTATTTGCCCCATGTGCTTAAAGCCGTTGCCGAATGTAGCGGACGCAGCGTCCAGGAACTGGCCAGGCTGACCACGGAGAACGCCAACCGCTTCTTCGACCTTCCCGCCGGCCCCGAGGAAGGCTGAAGAGAAATTTCCTCGTCGCGACCCTCGGTTTATCCCAAGATGCGCCCAGGGAGGGCATTGGGTAGAATCAGGCTTTTATTGTCTACGGAAGATCACCATGGATTCAGCAAAGGTCAGAGAATTCGTTAGCGGAATGTGGGACGACAGCATCATTCCAGAGCTCTGTGAATACATCAAAATCCCGAACAAGTCGCCATTGTTTGACCCGGATTGGGAAAAGAACGGTTACA
>JBFFTZ010000131.1:0-7346 GCA_041571575.1 Gammaproteobacteria bacterium
CTTTAGCAAGCCGGCGCAGCGGGAGAAATACGCATCCATGTATTTGTGCCCTACTGCTTCGATCATCTCGATGGACACGAGCTTGTCGAACTGTCCCTCCAGGTCCCGGTAGTCTTTGAGCAGCAGGGTGATCCGGTCTTCCAGGCCGGCTTCGGCGATTCGTGCCCGGGCAAATTCATATTGCTCCCGGGATATCGTGGTGGTGGTTACCTTGCAGCCGTAGTGGGTGGCGGCGTGAATTGCGAAGCCACCCCAACCCGTGCCGATTTCCATCACACTGTCCTGGGGGCCCAGTTCGAGCTTCTGGCAGATTCTGTCCAGCTTGGCAATTGACGCCTGTTCCAGGGTGGCTCCGGGGTGCTCGAAGATCGCCGCGGAGTACATCATGGATTCGTCCAGCCAGAGGCCGAAGAAGTCATTGCCCAGGTCGTAGTGGGCGGCGATATTTTTGCGGGAGCCTGACTTGGTATTGCCGTTGATCCAGTGCAAAGCCTTGCGCAACGGTGCTGACAAGCGGGCGGTACCCGTGTCCAGGTTCTCCAGGACGTTTCGGTTGCGTACCAGCAGGCGGATCAGGTCTGTCAGGTCATCGGTATTCCAGTAGCCAAGCATATAGGCTTCTGCGGCGCCCACCGCCCCGCCAAGCATGAGGTTGGTGTAAAAGCGGCCGTCGGTAACCTTGATGCGAGTGCTTAGCGCGCCCCGGCCCTCGGCGGCTGCGAAACTGTTGCGTCCATAACCGTCGGAAATGCTGAGCTGGCCATAGCAAAGCTGTTCCATCCTGGAGAGCACGAGTTTGCGTGCCAGTCTCTGGCCCGGGCTCATTGAATAGGCTGCTACCGGGTAATCGTCCGTGTAACAGGAGGTTTGTGGATCACTCATTGACTCGTCCGTGTTGAGATCTGTTTGTTTGGATGGGTGACGAATGGGACTCCCTTGAGCCACAGTTTCATCGCCTGCCAATATATGGCCGCCGCGACTTTTAATGTCATGGGCGGATAACTGGCGAGAATCCAGGCCAGGGACCGGCCAGTTATCTCCATTCTACCGAGTTTCAGGGTCGCGCTGAAGAACCGCTTGTGTTTCGCGGTGTTGGTAATTCGCAAGGTAAGGGTGTCTTGTGGATCGTTGAGAAGCCAGTCGTAGTCCACATTCATGTTCATGAAGGGCGAAACATGCAGCGCCTTGGCGGTAGTGAATCTCTTGAACTGCTTATCGCCCTGCCGTTGATTCTCGGTGAGCACGTAGCAGTGGTGTTCTCCCCAGGGCGTATTGGTGACATCGGCCACGATGGTTTCCACCCGCTTGTCGGCCTCGTCGAAGCAGTAATACATGCTGATGGGGTTTATGCAGTAGCCGAAATAGCTGAGATTGGTCAGTAAGCGAATGGGTCCCGCGGGCCGCACACCTGTGCGTTGCTCTACCAGGTCGCGCACGGAAATATCCAGGGGGTCTTCCGGGTCACCCAGGTAATTTTTGCGATTGAAGCGTGCAAGGGCCGGACGGCTAGTCGACCACAGCCAGCGGCCCTTGAATACCTGGTCCAGTTCAGAAAGGTCCAGGTACATCATGTACACGTCATAGATGAACGCGTTCTTTACAGGAGTCTTGCGGCCATGAATGACCTGACCCTTGTAAATGCAACTATGCACTGCGGTTCGCCTGGTCAAAATGATCGAGTGCCGCCAGGGCGCTGACCACGCCGTCCTCGTGGAAACCGTTACGCCAGTAGGCGCCGCAAAAGTAGCTGCGATTCTGACCGTTTAGCTCTTTTTGCCGGCCCTGGGCGGCTACCCCATCCAGGGTGAACACCGGGTGGGTGTAGTTGTAACGCTTGATGACCAACTCCGGACGGATTTGCTGGCCGCGGTTCAAGCTCACGAAGAACTGCCGTTTACAGGTCAGGCTGTGCAGCCTGTTCAGGTGATAGGTCAGGGATGCGCGACCGTCACCGCTCACCGGTACATGGTAATTCCACGATGCCCAGGCAGCGCGTTTGCGAGGCATTAACGAGCTGTCGCTGTGAAGTACAACTTCGTTGTTCTGATAGGGTATGGCGCCGAGTACTTCCCGCTCCGTCCGGGTGGGGGCCTCAATCATCGCCAGGGCCTGGTCGCTGTGGCAGGCGAAGAAGACACAGTCGAAGCTTTCGGGTTCCGAGTAGGCGGTCTTGATAAGCACTTGATCCGCGTTGCGGATGACGCTTTGCACCGGACAGGAAAGCCGGATCCGGTTCTCGTGACCCGCCACCAGCTTCCTTACATAGGCCTGGGAGCCGCCTTCCACGACCTTCCACTTGGGGCGGTTTTCAAGGCTCAATAGCCCATGGTTGTCAAAAAACCGAATAAAGAACTGTGCCGGCATGCGGCGCATCATTTCCGGCTCTGCCGACCAGATGGCAGCACCCATGGGAATCAGGTACTGCTCGGAAAACTGTTTCGAATAACCGCCCTGGTCCAGGTAGTCCCCCAGGGATATGTCACTTTTGTGCTTGTCCAGGAAGGGCAGGGCCTCGCGATTGAAACGCAAGATGTCGCGGATCATCTGATAGAAGGAGGGGCGGAATAAATTTCTTCGCTGGGCGAAAAGCCCATTGAGATTCGAACCGTTGTATTCAAGCCCGGTTTTCTTGCACTGGACGCTGAAGCTCATTTCGCTTTCTTTGGCGCCAACGCCCAACTCGTCCATGAGGTGCAAAAAATTGGGATAGGTGCGGTCATTGAAGACCATGAAGCCGGTGTCCAGGAAAACCGGTCCGACTTCGCTCTGCATTTCCAGGGTATTGGAGTGGCCGCCGACATAGTCCTCGGCCTCGAATACCGTGATTTCATGCTCCCGGTTTAAATGCCAGGCCGCCACATTACCGGCTATGCCTGAACCGATGATCGCGATTTTCATCTGAGTCGCCCGGTCATGGTTGAGGCAAAGGTACTCACCATTTCTGGGGCACCTTTTCGACCTTGCTCATGTCGTATCCCATGGACTCCACCAGGTCCAGCATCTGCTGGTAGTCCTCGTCACTGATAGTCGGTGTGCGGGCCATGATCCATACGAAATCCCGTTTGTTTCGTCCTATCACGGTCAGGGAATAGTCCTCACGAAGGAAGACGATGCGGTAGTCCGCCTTGATGGGCCAGACGAACCGCATTCCCCAGACAGCGTTGGTTTCGGTATTGGTGACGAAGCCTCTCGGACGATAGACTTTTTCCTCTCCATCGAATCCGTCCTTGCGGAACACGAAAGTGGTGGCGATGCTGCCGTCGGGCTCAAGTTCGTAGCTTTCCACCGCGTTGTGCGCGCCCTTCTCAAGGAAGGTGGGGATGTTGGCAATCACGTACCAGTCTCCCATGAAGCGCTCCAGGTCCACGTGGTCCACGGTGGCCAGGGGAGGCTGGTTTCCGGCACAGGCGCCCAGAAATACGCTAAGGAAGACCGCACTCAGTCGACGCAGGGGTAGGGGGTTTGTGTTTTCTGACATGGCTAGATCAACTCGTAGCGCAGGGTGCGACCACCCTTGATGGATGACACGAGTCCCAGCCATTGATAGTCGCGGGAATACCAGATTTCCATATCCAGGTTTTGGCCACGCATACGGTATCCCTGGGCTGGAACCTCCTGTCCCCGAACTTTATAGCTTAGTCCGGGGAGTGATTCGATGACAACCGGTATCAGTTCACCGGTCTGGGAATTCAGCAGGCTGGGCGCCTCCAGCAAGCGAGGGTCCCAGTAGGCAAAACTTTTGACACAGTCTTGTACTGAGGCCCGGGTGCCGGTGGCGACGACATGGAAGCTCTCCGGGCCGCGTTCTCCAACCACCGTCAGTAGCTTGCCGTTGGCATCGGTTTGGGACTCCAGTTTCTGGAGGCAGTCTCCCTGCCAGATCTCCTTGTTTTGATGCCGGTACCGGTAGGCAGTGATGAACAGGAACTTCACCTGGAATTCCGCTTCGGTGACCAGCTCGCGCTGCTGCTTGTCTCCGCTTAGCTCGAAGCGGTGATAGCCGATGGGGGAGTCATCCAGGTAGACCCTGAAATGCCACTCCATCTGCTGCCCACCGGCGTGCGCTCCGCCCTCGTCGGCGAGCAGCGTCGGGCTGGACAACCATGACAGGCAAAGCACGACTGCAAGTGCCGAGAGGGTTCTGTAAAGGCATGGAGCCGGGATGCTCACTGGTCTTTACTCCGGCTGGGGCCAGGGAAGAAGGCATTGGTGCTGGCAATGTAGTCAGCGTATTTGGGTCGACGGCTGGCAATGGTTTTCTCAAGCATCGCCACCCCGGAGACTTTCAGTAACAGGAAGCTCATCATCAGCGGAGAGAGAATCGTCCACCAGCCACCGCTGGAGACGGCCACCAGGTAAAAGCCCCACCAGACACAGAAGTCGCCGAAGTAATTGGGATGCCGGGTGAATCGCCACAGTCCGGTGCGCATGACCTTGCCCTGGTTTTCAGGATTGGCACGGAACCTGGCCAGCTGGAAGTCGCCAACGGATTCAAAGAAAAACCCGGTTATCCAGAGCGCTACGCCCACAGCGTCCAGCAGGCCCAGGGGGGCCTGGCCGGAGATGGCGGCCAGCACTGGCAGGGACACGAACCAGGCAAGTACAGCCTGGAGTCCGAACACGATGTAAAGACTCTTGAGGGGGAAGTTGGGTGAGTTGTTCTTGCGAATTTGCTGGTAGCGGTAGTCTTCTTCCTCACCCCAGTTTCGCCAGCCAATGTAAATCGACAGCCTCAGGGCCCAGATCACCAGCATGGCCAGTACCAGGCTGGTGCGCGGACCCAGTTCGCCGGCCTGGCTGGCGTAGCCCACGGCGCTGATAACGAACATCAGTGACCACATGGAATCGACGATGCTCACGTCTCGGCGGACCAGGCTCACCAGCCAGCCGGCCACGCCAAAAAGCAGGGCGCCACCCAGGGCAAACAACACCGGCTGCGAGGCGAACATCATAACTTTCGCTCATCGGTGGTGCGTATGGGGTTCCTGGAGGTTTCCATGCCAGTCCTGTTGAGCCGCCTGGCCAGTTCCAGCATGCCGGGCAGAATCATTCCCCATGTAATTGCCAGGGCGATCATCGCCGCTGCGGGTTCGTTCAAGGTGACTGCGCCAATTTTCGAGCCTGAGTAATACGACAGGGGCCCAAACACGGCACCCAGCAGCGCTGCCAGCAGGACCTTGGACTGCAGCCAGCGGAATGACACGTTGAAGGTGGTGGCAAACAGCAGCCACATGCCCAGGATCCAGAGCGGGGACAGGCCCGGGACCACCGTTCCGGTGGAGTAGGACAGCAGGCCTGCGCTAATCATGGCGCTGTCTGCCGTGATACCTACCATTCCGGTGCTGAAGATCAGCAGCATTTCACGGCCAGGGTCCTTGACCATGCGCAGGTGAATGGCAACCGCCACGACCACGGCGGCGGGACCTAGCAGGGGAAGGCCGTTGGCGCCTCCGAGAACGCTGGCAAGCCAGGCGATCTTGAAGGCAATAATATTAATCAAGAAGTTATTCATGAGAGTTCTCTGCCGAAGGCGTTACGGGCCTGAACAGGTAGTGTCCGACAAACCATTCTTTTCCGTCGTGGAAACCAAATAGCTCGCTCACCGAAAGGTAAAAGATTCTCCAGCGCATGGTCCATTTACCGGCGTCTGCCTTGCCATACACTTGCTCGAACAGGCCGCTGACCTGGTCACGACTCTTGTCCATGTTGTTGAGCCAGGCTTCGGCCGTGTGCTGGTATTCCTGACCCGACCAGCGCCATTGATTGGCGATGTTCAGGTGTTCCTGGAATTTCAATGGAAGATCTTCGCTGGGCATGATTCCTCCGGAGAAGAAATGCCTGCTCATCCAGTCAGACGGGCCTGAGTCGATGAATTCATAGGCGGCGCTGCGATGGCAGAAGATATGCATGAAGAACGCCCCGTCTGGTTTTAACCAGCCGGCAATTCGTCGAAAGAGTTCGCGGTAATTTCTCATGTGCTCGAACATTTCAATCGACACGATCCGGTCGAATTTCCGGTCGATGTCGAAATTGTTCATGTCCGCTGTAATTACCTGGAGATTTGTCAGGCCACGCTTTCTGGCCTTGTCTTCAATGTATTGTCGCTGTGAGGCGGAATTGGATACCGCCGTCACGTTTGAATTTGGAAAATGTGCTGCCGCATACAGGGAAAAGGATCCCCATCCGCAACCCAGGTCCAGAATATCCATTCCATCTACGAGTTCGGCTCTTTCTGCGGTGATAGTCAGTGCAGAACGCTCGGCTTCATCCAGGTTCTTGGCGCCTCCTGACCAGTAGCAGCAACTGTACTTGCGATGGATGCCCAGGCAGGCCTTGAAAAACTCCGCCGGGACCTCGTAATGCTGTTCGTTGGCCAGCTTGGGTACCGGGGCGATTTCGGAGTGATTCATCATGTCGACGAATTCCTCCAGCTGTGTATTGCCGGGGGTATCGAAGGCGGCGATGCTGGCTAGCCTGTTTCTGAGCAGGCGCCTGATTCCGAGGCGAATGACCGAGTCCGGAATGAATCCGGACTCGGCCAGTCGGTTTGCTATGTTTGCAAAAATTGTCATGTCTTACTGCTGAACAAAGTCGTCTAACAGAATAAGGTTCAGGGCAGTTTCTTCTGCACTGAGGTTCGGGTCGCGGGCAATCGCGGTATACACGCCGCCGGCGTCCAGTGTGACGTTGGCGAAGATTGCGACATCCTTGGTACCGGTGGGCGTCACCGAGACGTCATAGCTGCCAGCGGCCAGGGACAAGAAGCCGGTGTTTGCCTTCAATGGTACACCCGAAAGGCCGGGAACCGGGCTTTCACCGTTAATATCGGCATCCGGCGCCGTGACATAGATATCCACGGGGCCAGCCAGGGTGGAAGCGTGTACCAGGCGAAGCTTCGCCTCGGTGGCAACCCTGCGGGGATCATCATTGATGACCAGCGCGTCTATCATTGCCAGTTCGTCCAGGGCGATCACCGTGTAGATCTCACCCGCGTCCAGGGGCAGATCTGCATCAATTACAATGGCTCCAGTGTTGTCCACCGGGGTGACCTTCACGTTGTATGTGTCTTCCGGGAGGTTCAGGAAGCCGGTGAACTCGGTGAACGCCAGGCTCGGGACCGCAGGGGTCTCGAAGTTGTCATTGACAAAGATGCTCACTGCCGGAGCGTCAGGTGAAGCGTGCACGACTCGCAGGTCTGCCGGAGTATTGATGTCCAGGATTTCGGCGGAGCCTTCGCCGGTCAGGACCACCAGGCTAATCGGGGCGCCACCGGTAGCCGTGTTCTCAACGGCGCTGATCAGGAAGTTGTCCCCATCGGCCAGCGACACCGTGCCGGAGTCAAAGAC